>NZ_JBEHVV010000021.1:0-39585 GCF_040227395.1 Coprococcus sp. RTP21428st1_C9_RTP21428_210409 | reverse complement strand
CTGCTGGAACGTACTATCGGAACATTCCTTTATAATCTGTACATGTTCAGCTCCATGCTGTTTACCATGATCGGTATAATGCTTGCACACATATTCTGTACCTATATCATAAGGTATGATTACGCGAGCTCGACTGGTTATTTCGCATATGCATCGACATATTATATATTGATGTCCATATTCCTTGCCATAGCGGTATGCTATCCTGACATGAGCGTGTTATACGCCATGATCATACCAATCAAGATGAAGTATCTCTCGATACTGTATATCGTCATTATAGCGTATTACTTCATCAATGAGACATTTATGGGAAGAGTGAACATAGCCATGTCACTTGTGAGCTTTGTGATATTCTATCTGAGCACGAAGAACTTCAGAAAGTTTTCGCCAAAGCAGATGAAGAGGCGGCGGAATTATAACAGGCAGGTGCGGACAGCAAAACAGGAGAATATCGGACACAGATGCGTTGTGTGTGGAAGAACGGACAAAGATTATCCTGATCTGCAGTTCAGGTACTGCTCAAAGTGTACAGGTAACAAGGAGTATTGTCAGGATCATCTGTTTACCCATACACACAACTAGGATATATGATCAAAGATTTATAAAGAAGATAAAAGAGGAAGTTTATTATGTATAATGAAGAGAAGAAGCTTATAACCGATATACAGAGAAAGAAGGATCTGGACAGGAATCTTGCACTGTTTGCAGGGGTGGCATCGAAAGCAAATTATGAATATGCATGCCACAAATTCACCTTGAATTACCTGACACTCAAGGACATGCATATGGATGGGGATGTCCCTGATGATCCATATATCGCTCAGTGCCAAGCTGTGATCGACAAGATGATAGGCGACTTTGTTGTGGGAGATAAGACGGTGTGCGAGGATGCTGACATGAAGCTTATCTCGGATGTCAGGAACACCATAACAGCCAAGATGAAGGTGCTCACATCATACACGGATGCATTTGAGATGTATGAGTATATTTTAAACAGGAAAGAATACAGTTATCCGGAGAATGTTGACGAGGAGATACAGAAGGAGCTTAAGGAGCTCGATGAGGCGGGCGTCAGTGACTTTGCAGAAGAGATATACAGATTTGTGTTCGCAGATCAGGACAAGGTTGCCATCAACTCCAAACTGCAGTCCATCATAGGACAGCTCCCGATACGTATGACAAAGAACAGATTCTATGACATTCTGGGAGAAACTCTTGATATATATAATGGAGTGGAGAAGGAGTCTCTTGACCAGTTTATTGAGATGATCGAGAATACTGCTCTCATAAGACTTCCAGAGGGATTTGAGACAGAGTACCCTGAACTACATGAGGCGCTTGAGGTCTTAAAGGCCGGTGATTACACTGCTCTTGATTACGATGGTTACAGAAAGCTCACTGATGTGCTGGACAGAAGTGCAGCATTCCTGAATTCGGTTGTGACTGAATATATGCTCATCATAGAGCTTGTAAATGATCTCTATGTTATGATGCTTGCGCTGGATTCAAAGGAAGGCGTATCTGAGAGCTGTAAGAAAGCGATGACCGTCATAGAGAAGGCTGTCGCTGACGACGGAGAGCATCTTGAGGATGTATATGCACTCCTTGACGATATCGTCGGAGAACAGGAGCTGGCAGGAGAGCATAAGGTAATGCTTGAGTCCGCTGTGTACGACATCTCAACCGGTTACACCGATGATATTGCCGCAAATGAGCTTCAGGATACATACAGAGATCTGGAGATCATGGATAAGCTTCTCTCGGGAAGTATGTTTGTGGATATAGACAATATAGCTGTGATGGGCGTACTCAATGTGGATACTGATTATATAGCTGCATGTAAGGAGAAGCTGACAAATGAGTTTGCAGATCTGTTTGCGGCTAACTCAATGACAGTCAACAGAGCCATCATGGCAAAGATACTCTCCAACATACCTGTTTTCTTCAACACCACTGATGAGATCAGGGAATATGTAAACGGATCTCTTTCGAGATGCAGGGAAAAGAGTGAACTTCTTGCGGACTATATTGTTATAAAGCAGATGATGGAAGAATAAACTGTTTATTACAGGTGATTGAATATGGTCATTGATGATAAGTTTTATGTTGGTGGAGCCCGGGACCGGCAGATCATAAGGATGGTCAGAGGAATAAGGCGCTTCCATAGAGTAAAATATGTGCCTGGAGTGTTCGTTATCACACTTCCGTTGTTTGGAGATGGGATTCTGGAGATATATGAGTTGAATGAACTCAGGCAGAAGATCTACACTGACATGGGCGATGCTATACATATTGTCGGTGCAGCTCCAAGCAGATTCCAGGCTGTACTGCTTGTCAGGGATATAATAGATGATATATATAAGAAGACCGGGGATGTTGATGTGGAGAGATTTTTTGCATCGTGACCAGATAGTCTCTGGGTCTAAGGGGATGGAGCATGCATATTGTTTGGTTGATATTGAAGATACTGCTCATAGTTATCCTGTCGCTGGTGGGACTGGTAGTGCTTCTTGCACTTCTCGTATTGTTTGCGCCGGTGAGATACAGGGCGTATGTGAAGAAGGATGATGACATATTTGCGAAGTTCTCTGCCAGATGGCTTGGTTTTGTCCTGTGTTTTAAGGTTTTGTATGATTCGGACGGCCTTCGGTACAGGCTGAGGCTGTTTGGCGGAACCATCATGGGCAGCGAAAAAAGTGCCATACCGGAGCCGGAAGAAGAGGTATATTCTGAACCCGGGGAATACAGTCGGGCTGAGACAGAGGAAGAAGCTTCTGACAGTCCGGGATATGAAGACTATCCATCGGTGGAGCCGGAGGACAGGCAGTTTCTTCTTGAGGACAGCGAATTTGAGGAGCCCGTACCGGGGCCGCTCATCAGGCTGGGCAGAAGGATAGACAGTATGGCAAAGACGGTTGTATCGAAGTTCAAAGATCTGTCAGAGAAGTTTGCCAGTCTGAAAAAGAAAAAAGATGGCTATACTAAGCTTGTACACAATGTCAGAACAAAGGAAGCCATGAGAGTTTTCAAGGTTGAACTGATAAAGGTGTTAAAGCATCTTAAGCCCACAAAGCTTAAGGGGCAGATCATATATGGTGCGGATGACCCGGCAACAACAGGTGAGCGCCTGGGGTATATGAGCCTGCTTTTCCCGCTATACTATGATAATATAGATATAACACCGGATTTCTCTGAAGCCCGGCTGGAAGGAGACCTGTTCATGAAGGGCAGGATAAGACTTGGAACAATCGGCTGGAGCGTGCTGAAGGTGATCTGGAACAAGAATGTCAAGATAACTATTGCTCGATTAAAAAAGATATCAGGAGGAAATTGATATGGCAAATATGAATATTGAGGGAACACTTGGTTCTATGTTTAAGGGAATGGATGGCTTTATATCATCGAAATCGGTGGTGGGAGAGCCTGTGTATGTCGGTGACACGATCATTATTCCTCTTGTAGATGTCAATTTTGGTATGGCTGCCGGAGCGTTCAATAAGCAGGACGGCAACAAAGCTGCCGGAGGAATCGGAGCAAAGATGAGCCCGTCTGCTGTTCTTGTCGTCTCAGGAGGAAATACGAGACTTGTAAATCTCAAGAACCAGGATGCCGTAACAAAGATCATAGACATGGCCCCAGAGGTCGTAGATAAGATCGTGGGTCTGTTCAAGAAGGACAAGACAGAGGAAGAGAAGAATGTTGACAAGGCGATAAATGATGTCGCACAGTCAGAGGAATCTGTCACAGAATAATAAATATCAGAATATATAATATAAGTAAGATTCAGTGCGTTGGGAAATGCATTATTAAAAAGTCACCACATATAATGATAATAAATCATTATGGTGGTGATTTTTTATCTGGAAAAAATTCACAGGATTTGCGTTTTTTTTCACAGCGGTGGGAGTGGTTATAGGATATTTCATAAGTGGATTTGTGGAATTTCTCATAATCGTTATATTATTGCTGTTATCTTATATATTCTCCTGCAGATAAAAAAATAAGAGTGATGATCCTTGAGGATCATCACTCTTATTTATACCAGAACTGAATCGGTGATATTATGCAAATATTATGCACGCTCGACCTTACCAGATCTTAAGCAAGATGTACAAACATAGATCTTCTTTGGTGTACCATCAACTACAGCCTTAACAGACTTAACATTTGACTTCCACATCTTGTTTGCTCTTCTATGAGAGTGGCTCACTTTGATACCGAAATGAGCACCTTTATCACAAATTGAACATTTTGCCATAATAGCACCTCCTTCAATGAATAAACTAACTTTCTTCCTAAGTTCACAACAAGACATATAATAGCAGATTATTTTTCCATATGCAAGCAAAATATTTATTTTTTATTGGAAATGAAGAAATACTATAGAATAAAATTAGATTTATGCTATAATTGATGAGTAATTGTGTTTATAAGTCGGTAGATATGATGAACACTGGTGACTTTGTTAGAAAGGAGTCGTGTATGAAGGAATATATTAATAGCGATAACGGTAAAGTAAGTATAGATGAGAGTGTTGTTGCACAGGTTGCAGGACTTACAGCCCTTGACTGTTTTGGAATAGTAGGAATGGGAATAGTCAGTGTCAAGGACGGAATTGTAAAGCAGCTCCGCAGAGACAATGTTTCTAAGGGTGTAAATGTACGTTTTGATGAGAATGGTGATATAGTCATTGAGCTGCACATAGTTGTTGCTTATGGCGTTAGTATAAAGGCTGTCACAGACAATCTTATGCAGTCGGTAAAGTACAAGGTAGAGGATTTTACGTCGTTTAAGGTCAGCCATATCAATGTCTATGTTGAAGATGTTAAAGTACTTGATTAGTTTGGAGGATAGAGTAAAGTGAGTAATACGATTGATGCGCTTGCACTGAAGAAAGCATTTATTGCCGGTGCCAATAATCTTGATAAGAACAAGGAATATATCAATGAACTTAATGTGTTCCCTGTGCCTGACGGAGATACAGGAACTAATATGACGCTGACAATCCTGTCTGCAGTGAAGGAGGTTGAGGCGGCACCTGATGATATGAAGTCCATAGCAAAGGCCATGTCCACAGGTTCGCTCAGAGGCGCCAGAGGTAACTCAGGTGTAATTTTGTCACAGCTTTTGAGAGGCTTCAGCAAGAAAGTGCAGGACGCAAGGACCATAGATGTTCACGTTATAGCAGACGCTTTTCAGAAGGCTGTGGAGACTGCATATAAGGCTGTCATGAAGCCTAAGGAGGGAACGATTCTCACAGTTGCCAAGGGCGTGGCGTCCAAGGCAAGGGAGTGTGCTGATGCAGATATGTCCCTTGCACAGTTCTGCGACGAGGTTATTGAATATGGAGATGCCGTTCTTGATTCCACTCCTGAGATGCTTCCGGTTCTGAAGGAAGCCGGCGTGGTCGATTCAGGTGGACAGGGACTCATGGTGGTGCTCAAGGGGGCTGTCGACTGTCTCATGGGCAGAGTTACAGTTGAACTCAGCAAGAACACAGGAACAGTGAATGTGGCAAGAACATCCACAGGCGCAGGCAACGATTCCTTATCCACAGCGGATATAAAGTTTGGATATTGTACAGAGTTTATTATCAATCTTGAGAAGCCATATGGCGAGGCTGAGGAGGATGATCTGAAGAGCTTCCTCGAGTCTATAGGTGATTCGATAGTATGTGTATCTCTTGATGATATAGTTAAGATACATGTGCATACCAATCATCCTGGTCAGGCATTTGAAAAGGGTCTTACACTTGGATACCTTACTAATATGAAGATAGACAACATGAGGATAGAGCATCATGAGCGTGTTATTGGTCAGGCAGAGCGCGATGAGGCCGAGAAGCAGGAGGAAGAGAGACAGCACAGAAAGCAGGAGCATAAGGAGCCTCGTAAGAAGTATGGATTTATTACGGTATCCATGGGTGATGGTCTCAAGACTCTTTTTGAAGAGCTTGGAGCAGACCGTGTTATAGAAGGCGGACAGACCATGAATCCAAGCACTGAGGATATGCTCAATGCGATCGATGATGTGAATGCCGAGAATATATTTATACTCCCGAACAATAAGAATGTTGTTCTTGCGGCTAATCAGGCGGCAACTCTGTGTGAAGATAAGAATATAATTGTGATTCCAACCGCGAATGCTCCTCAGGGCATAAGCGCCATGATCGCATTCGACAGTACAGTCGATGTGGACGAGAACAGATCTGCCATGAAGTCGGCTGTCAAGAATGTCAAAAGCGGACAGGTAACTTATTCCGTAAGAGATACCTCGATCGATGGAAAGGCCATCAAGGAGGGCGATATCATGGGTATCGGCGATAAGGGGCTTGTCAGTGTTGGAAATGATATAGAGAATGTAACATTTGAACTGATCGCAGATGCGGTCGATGAGGATTCAGAGGTTATAAGCATATATAATGGTGCTGATGTGTCTGAGGAGGATGCGCAGAAGCTTGCTGGCAGAGTGGAGGAGGCATATCCGGACGTTGATGTGCAGTGCTACTATGGCGGACAGCCGATATACTATTATATAGTATCTGTGGAATAACTTTCTGTGTATCTGTGAGATCCGTTGTGAAGAGGTGTATGTATGGAATTGAATGACTCCATAAAGACAATAAAAGGCATAGGTGACAAGACTGCGTCGGCATTTGCCCGGCTTGGGATAGAGACGGTGAACGATCTGCTTCTCAATTACCCCAGGACATATGTCACCTATGAGGATCCGGTGGATATATCAGATCTGCAGGCGGGAAGCAGGCAGTCCGTGAGGGCTGTTGTGAACAGCCGTGCGGAGATCAGAAAAGTACATGGACTGACCATAGTAATATTGTACGCAAAGGATTTCTCTGGGACAATTAAACTTACCTGGTTTAATTGTCCTTTTTTGCGTAATTTCTTTCATATAGGTCAGGAGTTTGTGTTTGTAGGAAATGTGGCTTATAAGGGCGGTATGATGACCATGACGCAGCCGGAATACTACACTGATGATAAATACGGCGAACTTACGCATGTTTGGCAGCCGGTGTACACGGTAACGCCCGGTATAACCTCGAAGACCATACAGAAGGCTGTGAGAGGCGCAGAGGAAGTCATAGACAGGCTTGAGGATTACCTGCATGACAATGTGCTTGATGAGTACCATATTATGGGTATACAAAAGGCTATCCACTCGATTCATTTTCCTCAGGATGAGCAGAAGCTCAAAGGGGCTGTGAAGAGGATGGCATTTGATGAATTTTACAGCTTTATATCAAACCTTCACAGGATAAAAGACGACAATGTGTATGCAGAAAATACATGTATAATAAACTGTGATGAGGAGGTCAGGACGTTTATTGAGAACTTGAGGTTCAGGCTTACCGGGGCGCAGATGAATGCGGTGCGTGATATGCTTGACGATATGCGCTCTGAACATGTCATGAACAGGCTGGTTCAGGGGGATGTCGGATCAGGAAAAACCATAGTTGCAGCAGCCGGATTATACGCAGTGGCTGCAAGTGGCTATCAGGGAGTGATCATGGCACCGACTGAGGTTCTGGCGGTTCAGCATTACAAGGAGCTCAGTTCACTGTTTGAGCCATACGGAATATCTGTGGGACTTCTGACGGGTTCCATGACAGTGAAAGAGAAAAGAGAGATGTACAGCCGTATCAAGAATATGGATGTGCAGGTTGTGGTCGGAACACATGCCCTCATACAGGACAAGGTGGAGTATGGAAGACTGGCGCTCGTTGTAACTGATGAGCAGCACAGATTCGGTGTAAAGCAGCGCGAGAGACTTGCGTCAAAGGGAGAAGCTCCGCACACGCTTGTTATGAGTGCCACACCTATTCCGAGAACCCTTGCGATCATCATGTATGGCGATCTTGACATTTCAGTTATAGATGAGCTCCCGGCGGGAAGAATCCCGATCAAGAACTGCGTTGTGGATGAGAGCTACAGGAAGACGGCTCTCGGCTTTATCATGAAGGAGGTCTCACAGGGGCATCAGATATATATAGTCTGCCCGATGGTGGAGGCCAGCGAAGTTCTGGACGATGTTGCAAATGTGACCGAGTATACGGAGGAGCTGAAGAAGTCCATCAGGGATGGATATGGCGGTGACACTTCGGTGGTATGTTTGCACGGTAAGATGAAGGCGGAGGAAAAGAACAGGATACTCCAGGATTTTGCAGATGGTAAGATAAGCATTCTTGTCTCAACTACGGTCATAGAGGTTGGAATAAACAATCCAAATGCCACAGTTATGATGGTGGAGAATGCAGAGCGTTTTGGCCTTGCGCAGCTCCATCAGCTCAGGGGACGTGTAGGAAGAGGAAATCTCCAGTCGTACTGCATTTTCATGAGCGGAAAAAAGGACAAGGATACTATGGAGAGACTGAATGTTCTGGAGAAGTCAAATGACGGCTTCTATATAGCCGGTGAGGATCTCAAGATGAGGGGCCCGGGCGATTTCTTTGGAATAAGACAGAGCGGGGAGCTGATGTTCAAGGTTGGGGATATATACAATCATGCTGACATGCTTAGGGCGGCGCAGGACGTATACGACCGCTATGGACAGGAGATAGATGCGAAACTGATAAACAAAGGGGATGACAGGCTGTACACTATGCCTGTATTATAAATAAAAAAAGGGGGTATACCATGAAAAATAAGAAAACGATAGTTATGGGAATAATTATTGGCATTTTGCTGATAATTATAGCGGTTATGGGATATGTGATCGCTTCGGGAAAGAAAGGTGATTCCGTTAAGAAAGAAACGCTGCAGGAGACTTCTGCAGGCACAGAAGAAGTGAAAAGTGCTGACAATACGGGCGATACAACTGAGCCGTCAGAAAAACAGGATGACCAATCCTTGGATATTGCAGGCGATTTCTATGCTGAGATAGGACATGATACAACGTGGGAGGCAGATGGCAAAAAGTGTGCTACAGAGAGCATCAACATATATAACAACACATCTGCGTCTGCAAAGGATTGGAAGCTTGAGATTACATATAAGGGAACTCCGGCTGTAGATCAGATATGGGGCGGAGAGTACAAGATATCAGGCAAAACAGTGTCAATAAAGGCCGTGGATTACACCCAGGAGATACCGGCTAAGGGCAGTATCAACCTCGGATATAATTTCTCTTCAGATGACCTCGCCGTTGAGAAATACGTGCTGTATGTAAATGACACACAGTACAGCGGAGATGGTCTTAAGATGGTAGCTTCAGCGCCTGAGAAGACCGACAGCAATGAAACAAGCGGAGGCGGGAAAAATACAGAATCCGCTGCCACTGAGAAGAAAAACAATACAAATGTTCCGGGAGAGATCCCATTTGAAACACATGGAAAACTTTCGGTAAAAGGAACGGATATAGTGGACATGAATGGAGACAAATATCAGCTTAAGGGTGTCAGCACCCATGGAATCACATGGTTCCCTGATTATGTGAATAAGGAAGCCTTTGAGACTCTGCGGGATGATTGGGGTGCAAATCTTATAAGACTTGCGATGTATACGGATACAGGAGACAGCTACGGATACTGCAGTGGCGGAGATAAGGACGAGATACTTGCTCTTGTCGGCAAAGGAGTTAGTGCAGCGACTGAGCTTGGCATGTATGTCATAGTTGACTGGCACATACTAAGCGATAGTGATCCGAATAATCATATAGATGATGCAAAAGAATTCTTTGACAAGGTATCTAAGAAATATGCGGCACAGGAAAATGTCATATATGAGATCTGCAACGAGCCGAATGGTGGAACCCAGTGGAGCAGTGTCAAGTCATATGCCGAGACCATAATACCGGTCATCAAGGCAAACGACAAAGATGCTCTGATAATCGTGGGAACTCCAAACTGGAGCCAGGATGTCGATATTGCGTCACAGGATCCGATAACCGGTTATGACAACATCATGTACGCAGTGCATTTTTATGCGGCTACCCACAAGGATGACCTGAGAAATAAGGTTAAGACGGCTCTGGACAACGGACTTCCTGTATTTGTGAGTGAGTTCAGCCTGTGCGATGCATCGGGCAATGGAGGTATTGATTACGATTCATCTGACGAGTGGTTCAAGCTTATAAACGAGAATAATCTCAGCTATTCATCATGGAGTCTGTGTAACAAGAATGAGACATCGGCACTTATAAAGTCCGATTCAACAGCCACGGGCAGCTTATCCGATGGAGATCTGTCTGACACCGGAAAATACGTGAGAGACAGAATAATGGGAAAATAGTGTGAAGATTGGAAGCTTTTCTTGTAATTTGGCAAAAGGCATGGTATAAGAATGTCTGGCAGGAAAAGTTTATGATATACAGTACATATAGATAGGAGAAGAATATGAGGGTTATTGCCGGCAGTGCAAGAAGTCTGAAGCTGGTGACGATTGATTCGATGGACACCAGACCGACAACGGACAGGATAAAAGAAACCTTATTTAATATGCTCTCAAATGATATTCCGGGATGCCGGTTCCTTGATGTGTTCAGCGGAAGCGGAGCTATTGGAATAGAGGCGCTCAGCCGTGGGGCAGCCATGGCGGTATTTGTCGAGAACAGCAGAAAAGCAGTGGAGTGTATCAATAAAAACCTTGCGTTTACGAAGCTTGCCGACAGGGCACAGGTCTTGTCAGCGGATGCAGTTCAGGCAGTGGGGATGCTGGAGAGACAGGGACAAGCATTTGACGTAATATTTATGGATCCACCATATGGAAAGCTTCTGGAAAAGGCTGTGCTTGAAAGACTTGCAGGTTCACCTCTGATGGATGATGACACAATGGTCATTGTGGAGTCTGATCTTGACACGAATTTTGATTATCTTGATGATCTGGGACTGGAGCTTTATAAGACGAAGAAATATAAGACCAATAAACATACATTTATATATAGGAGACTGGAAGATGAGTAGAGCTATTTATCCGGGAAGTTTTGATCCGGTGACACTTGGCCATTTGGATATAATTAAGAGATCTGCGGAAATGTTTGATGAGCTGATAGTCGGGGTGCTCAATAATACCGCAAAATCTCCATTGTTTTCTTTGGAAGAACGTGTTAATATGTTAAAGAATGTAGTCTCAGATATCCCAAACGTGAAAGTTATGGGTTTTGGAGGACTGCTGGTGGATTTTGCAAGACAGAACGACGTGAAGGTCATAGTGAGAGGTCTTCGGGCTGTGTCGGATTTTGAGTATGAATTACAGATTGCCCAGAGCAACAGGAAGGTTGCCCCGGATATTGACACGGTTTTTCTTGCGACCAGTATTGAGTATTCGTACCTGAGCTCAAGCGTAGTCAAGGAATATGCGAGCTTTGGTGTGGATGTACATGATTTTATCCCGGAGGAGATCAGGGATACATTGAGAGATCGATATTCGATAGACAGAGATTGACAGGCGAAGGAAGAATTTTTGGATAGATTATTAGGAGGAGAAAAACATGGCAAGAAAAGGTATTGAAGAGATGATCAGTGAGATAGAGATATTTATTGACAATTGTAAGTATCAGCCATTGTCATCCAGTAAGATTATTGTGCCAAAGGAAGATCTGGAGCAGATGGTGGGCGAACTCAAGCTCAAGCTTCCTAATGAGATAGAGAGATGTAAGAAGATCATGAGAAACAAGGAGGCTATACTTGCGGATGCAAGAGCCAGAGCTGATTCTATCATCACAGAGTCTGTTGCAGAGGCAAACAGACTGGTTGATCAGAGCCAGATAGTTGAGCTTGCCAACATCAGAGCGAATGAGATAACAGACATGGCGAGAAGCCAGGCTGAGCAGATCATCGCTGAGGCGAATGCGGATGCCAAGGAAGTCAGAGCAGGTTCCATGTACTATTCAAAGGACAAGCTCACAGAGATAAGCCAGTATATAAATGCAACACTTCAGGCAGAGAGAGCGAACTATGAGAACCTCATTAAGTCTCTTGAGGACAATGCGGCAAGAGTTACAGACAATATGGCAGAGCTTGATTCAAGTATAGCTCAGATCAACGGTGTTCCTGAGCAGGTACAGCCAAGTGCTGACGATTCAGCATTTGCTGATGATGACAACACAGATTACAATGTATACGGCAAGACAGAGTATTCATCAGACGACTCTGACGATGAGGATTATGATGACGAGGATTACGATGATGAATATGACGACGAGGATGAGGATGATGAGGAGTTCCTCGACGAGTAATCACGCCAGATGATACAGGATGTATTTACAGACACATCATATAGAAAATGAAACACAGGAAGGCACATACTATTTTCCCTGTTGTGTATTTGATGAAAGACAGCCCGGATATTCTTATCATATCACGGCTTTGGAACAAGGCGGATAGCCCTCCAAAGGCAGTGAGTGAGAGAATGAGGGCTGTCTTTATTTTTGTGGAAATATCCATGCTGTATAATACTGGTACACCGCCGCCTATCTCCAGATATGTGGATATTATGGTGCATGCATCGCCTGAAAAGTAGCTGCACATAAGATTTCCTGCAATAGCAAATATGACCATGTACACACCGATCACAGTTATATTGTGTACCGAGCTGCTTATTATGTCAGAATACGTATTTTCTGGCTTCCCTGAATTGGGGCTCTGGTTGTCTGATGATACTTGGACTGTTGCGGCAGTAAGCAGCTCCGTGGAAGTGCTGGAGCGGTGGGATGACATACATGACAGAGTAAGCGCTATTACAGTATAAATGATCTGTGGAAGATATACAGCCTCGATCAGCCGTGCAAACGATATATATTCCATCAAATGATCCCTGTATATGTAATTGTAAAGAAACATCGGACTTATATTGTTGCACATCGGGAGTAGGCTCTGACATACGTTTTCAGAGATGACCCTCTTTCGGTAAAAGAAAGCTATGATGATCGTGCCTGTGGGAAAACCGCATAGCAGGCCTATTATAAAGATGATCGCATATGCGCAGCATTTTGATACTTGTATCGATCTGAGAAAGCTGGTTATAACACCGGTCAGCAGCATAAAGGGGAGCAGGATAGGTACAATGGATGAGTACCATAGCTGTAACCCCTGGGTGCATCCGGATCTGATGATGTCTGAATTTAAACATGCAAATATTATAATTGAAGCTGTTAGAATTATATAACATACGTTCTTCATATGCCAATTGTATTCATTTTATAGAGCAAATATGATAAATAAGAATATGTCATATAACTATGACAGGTTGTTCAAAATCGGTCTTTATACTGATTTTGTATTTGTTGTATACCATGTTTCTGTATATGTCTGCGGCTTTTATGTCGTATGAGAACATGGACAGACCTGTGGAATCTGTACTTTTGTATATCTCGGCTGAACGGGTTATGATCGGTACCTGCGAAGCCTTTTTCATGCTTTTTATCACGGCACCTGCATCTTTTTTTAGTCCAAGAAGCTTGATGTAGGCTATCCAGCCGTTTTCTTTAAAATGGGAATAGTCATCACATCTCAGGTCTGTGATGGTGTGCAGCAGACCTCTCTGAATGTGCGTGAGAGTATAATTCCTGCATTTAAGTGCTGTTGCGGTCTCAGTAAAGGATAGATTTGTGTCAAGCCTGGAGAGACGGTTGCAGAGATCTCTATCCATGTCAACGATGTCATCCGTGCACGGAGCAAGTATCCTTCGTGCTGACAGGAGATGAGACAGGTCGTCGTCGAACATCGGAAATGACTTTCTGTACGCATTTTGCAGGATGTTGTAGCAACTGTCAGGAATGTGGCGCCTTAAGCTTTCAACATCACCTGACCGGAGTAGCTCACGTATGGCTGAGGCCGAACAGATGTCGTTGTCGGTGGCAGTGCTGTTGTATTCTGATAAGATCCTTCTGATCGGGACAGGTTTGATCCTGGAGTCTATCTGTATAAGAGTAGCAATATACTCTATGGCCAGAATGTTGTTCGGGCTTGCCAGGATACGGTCAAGATCGGCGCTGGTATAACCGGTAAGGTTCTGGTTCTGCAGATACTCGGAGATGGCGGCTGCTCTGGCTGATCCATATGAGATGCCCGAAGATACGGATTTTTTTATGAATTCCGATACCTGTGGCGGTTCATTGACGGTGAGTTCGGCAATTTTTTGCAGAAGATCCATGTCATCACATTCTGCGCCGAATGAGATATAGTCTATGCCATCAAGAGCGTTCATCATGCAGACTGCGGCATGTGCATAGTCTCTGGCACTTGATGATGCGTATACAAATGGAATCTCGAACACAGCGTCTACACCGCATCTCAAAGCAATCTCGGTTCTTGTGTGCTTATCTGCTATGGCAGGAACGCCTCTCTGAAGAAAATTGCCGCTCATAAAGCATATGACATGTTCGGCACCAGTTAGAAGCTTCGCCTGCTGTATCTGATATTCGTGTCCCTTGTGAAATGGATTGTATTCGCAAACTATGCCTACTGTGCTCATGGCTCCTCCTTGAAATGCGTGTTTTATAACCTGTCACGATTTATAATGCCTTTGTCGGTAAAGTTTATTCTATCTTAATAATTAATGGCTGTAAAGTGTGTTATAATGACGGACATAAAGATGTTAAGTGAAAAATTCAAGATGCGGCATTGTTCTGATGCCGATGATCCCCACATACCAGACAGATATTGATTAATTAAGTGAAGGCAGCCAATTTATGGTTGACAAAGTGGCAATAATCTAATAGTATATTAAAAGATAATCGAACATATGTTTAGGAGGAAAATATAATGGCGAATAATTCCGGTAATGTAAATATTGATGATAAGAGAAAGGCATTGGATGCCGCTATAGCACAGATAGAGAAGCAGTATGGTAAGGGTTCGGTGATGAAGCTTGGCGATTCCAATGCGAATATGAATATAGATGTGATCCCTACAGGATCCCTCAGCCTTGATATAGCACTTGGACTTGGCGGTGTGCCTAGAGGAAGAATCATAGAGGTGTTCGGACCTGAGTCGAGTGGTAAGACGACGGTAGCACTTCACATTGTTGCTGAGATACAGAAGAGAGGCGGAATCGCAGGCTTTATAGATGCCGAGCATGCGCTTGATCCGACATACGCCAAGAACATAGGTGTAGATATAGACAATCTTTACATATCACAGCCTGACTGCGGAGAGCAGGCTCTTGAGATCACAGAGACCATGGTCAGATCGGGAGCGGTTGATGTCGTTATCGTGGACTCTGTTGCTGCACTTGTACCAAAGGCAGAGATAGACGGAGAGATGGGCGATTCGCATATGGGACTTCATGCCAGACTTATGTCACAGGCGCTCAGAAAGCTCACTGCTGTTGTCAGCAAGACCAACTGTGTTGTCATATTTATCAATCAGCTCAGAGAGAAGGTTGGAGTTGTGTTCGGTAACCCTGAGGTTACAACAGGTGGTCGTGCACTTAAGTTCTATGCTTCCGTAAGACTTGACGTAAGAAGAATTGATACGCTCAGACAGGGCGGTGAGATCGTAGGTAACAGAACAAGAGTTAAGATAGTTAAGAACAAGGTGGCTCCTCCATTCAAGGAGGCTGAGTTCGATATCGTGTTCGGCAAGGGTATATCTAAGGTCGGAGATATTCTTGATCTTGCTGTTGCGAACGACATAGTGGATAAGTCCGGTGCATGGTACGCATACAACGGCAATAAGATAGGTCAGGGAAGAGAGAATGCGAAGGCATATCTTGAGAACAATACAGCTATCTGTGATGAGATAGAGCAGAAGGTAAGAGAGGCGGTTGGTGTTGCCGGAGAGTCTGCCGAGAACACTGTAGATGATGGAGCAGATGAGTAGGATCGCAACTGTCACTGATATCAGGAAGATCGATGATAAAAGGTTTTGTCTGTTTGTGGACTATGAGCCTTTTTCATCGGTCTATGCATCGGATATACGAAGATTACATCTTGCCTGTGACGGTGAGATAGAATGGAGTAAACTTGAGGAATTCAGACGGGACTATCTGTTCAAACGTGCCATGAACAAGGCTGTGAACTCCATAAAGTTTTCGGACAAGTGTGAATACGATATCAGGCAGAAGCTTAAGGATCTGTATTACGACGAAGAGATCGTGGATCAGACCATCGACAAACTGAAGTCGTATGGATATATAGATGATTACAGGTATGCATGTGGATATGTACGCAGAAACTCCGCTAAAAAAGGCATTCGTGTCATACGATTTGAATTGCAGGCAAAGCATATAGGCCAGGATGTTATCGATCTGGCTGTGGAAGACTCAGACATATCAGACGAAAGCGACAGGATAACACATATTTTACAAAAAAAATACACTGTGGAAGAACTGACTGAAAAGCGTGATAAAGTCTATGCATACATGTACAGCAAGGGTTTTGACAGGCGTAAGGTTTCTGAGTGTATACGAAATATTGTCTCTGATATTACTTGACATAACATCTTAAAAATATTAAACTTAAATAGTTGTATTCTTGTACAATGAAAACTTAATAAGGAGGTGCTCCTGTGAATTCACCAATAGTATGGGGAATAATCGCTGTTGTTGTAGTTGCACTGCTTGTTGCTACATGGTTTATCGCTATTGCATATCGCAAGAACATAGTAGAGACCAAGATAGGAAGAGCAGAGTCACAGGCAAGAGAGATTATTGACGAAGCTCAGAAGACCGCCGAGGCTAAGAAGCGCGAGATACTGCTTGAGGCAAAGGAAGATTCCCTTAAGACACGTAATGACCTTGAAAAGGAAGTAAAGGACAGACGTGGAGAACTTTCACGTATGGAGAAGAGAATTCTTGCACGTGAAGAGAATCTTGATAAGAAGACTGAGGCAGTTGAGAAGAAGGAAGCTAGTTTAGCTAACAAGGAAAGCGCGCTGGACAAGCAGAAGGCTAAGGTTGAAGAGTTACAGGCGAAACGTTTACAGGAACTTGAAAGAATTTCAGGTTTGACCTCTGAACAAGCAAAAGAATACTTATTAAAGACTGTTGAAGATGAAGTAAAGCATGAAACAGCAGTTATGGTCAAGGAATTAGAAACCAGAGCTAAAGAAGAAGCGAACAAGAAGGCGAAGGAGTATGTTGTCAATGCAATACAGAGATGTGCGGTTGATCATATCTCAGAGACAACGATCTCATTAGTTCAGTTACCTAACGACGAGATGAAGGGTAGGATAATTGGTAGAGAGGGTAGAAATATTCGTACCCTTGAAACTCTCACAGGCGTAGATCTTATCATAGACGATACTCCTGAGGCAGTTATCTTATCAAGCTTTGATCCGGTAAGACGTGAGGTAGCAAGAATTGCACTTGAGAAACTCATCGTGGATGGTAGAATCCATCCAGCCAGAATCGAAGAGATGGTTGAGAAAGCGCAGAAGGAAGTTGAAAACATGATGCGCGAGGAAGGTGAAGCTGCTACTCTTGAGGTAGGAATTCACGGAATCCATCCAGAGCTGGTAAGACTTCTTGGAAAGTTGAAATTTAGAACAAGCTACGGACAGAACGCATTGAAGCACTCTGTTGAGGTAGCTCAGTTGTGTGGTTTGTTGGCCGGAGAGATAGGTGTCGATATCAAGGTTGCAAAGCGTGCTGGATTACTCCATGATATAGGTAAATCACTTGATCATGAGATGGAGGGTTCACATGTTCAGATCGGTGCAGATCTTTGTAGAAAGTACAAAGAGTCAGCGCTTGTTGTCAATGCGGTAGAATCACATCACGGTGATGTTGAGCCTGAGTCATTGATAGCACTTCTGGTACAGGCTGCAGATACAATTTCTGCTGCAAGACCGGGAGCAAGAAGAGAGACCTTGGAGACTTATACTACAAGACTTAAGAAGTTAGAGGATATTGCTAATTCTCATAAGGGTGTAGATAAGACATTTGCTATTCAGGCAGGTAGAGAAATTCGTGTAATGGTAGTTCCTGAGCATGTAAGCGATTCTGATATGGTATTGCTGGCTAGAGATATTGCAAAGCAGATCGAAGACGAGCTTGAGTATCCTGGACAGATTAAGGTAAATATTATAAGAGAGTCACGCGTGACAGATTACGCAAAATAAAAATTAGGGTTTGTAGAGATGATCTACAAACCCTTTTTATGATTTGTCATATACAGTTTACCATTCTTATGCATGACAAACTATAAAACGGGAGGTGAGATTAAAAGATGGAAAAATTCAAGAGGATAAAGACGGAAGTGGCATACAGAGCGCATGTGTTTGATGTATATAACGACTATCTTGAACTGCCTGATGGCAGAGATGTTGTATATGATCTGATAAAGCATCACCCGGGAGCATGCATTCTTCCAGTGAAAGACGATGGATCGCTCATACTGATAAAGCAATACAGGAATTCTATTGATGATATAACCTACGAGGTTCCGGCTGGTTTTATCGATGAGGGAGAGTCTCCTGAAGATGCAGCCAGAAGAGAACTCAGGGAAGAGACAGGGTTTACCGCGAAGGTTGTGGAGTATGTGACTAGAGCAGTTCTGGCTATCGGTACAAGTGATGAACAGACTTACGTGTATATAGGCAGGGAACTTACCAGAGGAATATGTGCATTGGACGAGAATGAATTTATAGAGACCGAGGAGATAGGTCTTGATGATGCACTCAATATGATAAGAGATGGCAGGATAGTGGATTCCAAAACAATAATTGCAATCTACGCATATTGGGGTAAGAAATGCTCCCAAACAAGCAATCACATAATTTGAAACATAGAAAATTCAACTGAAACATTGTCGGAATTAAAAAATGTGAAATATTTTTGAAAAGAATTATGTCAATATCTAGTATACATAATTTGATCGCGCACCGCATTTTGTACTTTTATTAAAAATGCCGTGAAGCCTTGATTTTACTTGTTAAAATAGTGTTTGATTTTATTTACATTTGTATTTATAATATAATTCAGTCTACATAACTAAGGGGATAAATTAGTGGAACAATACATAGACAGATATGTTGATTATTTAAGAAATGTAAAAAAATCCAGTGAGAATACTGTTGCATCATATCGGAGAGATCTGATAAAATTCTACAGGTATTTTGACGAGAAGGGCATAACGAGGATTGATGATATTAATGAAACTTATATCACTTCGTATGTGTTGGAAATGGAGAAACAGGGGATGTCCATGGCTACGGTGTCACGTAACATTGCATCCATAAAGTCATTCTATGCCTATCTCATGAGGGAGAGGATAGTGAATGATGATCCAACGGAGAATATCAAGCCTCCGAAGATCGTGAAGAAGGTTCCTGAGACGCTTACCATAAGTGAGGTGAACAAGCTTCTCGACCAGCCTACCAACAAGACTCCAAAGGAGATCAGGGATAAGGCGATGCTGGAGCTGTTGTATGCTACAGGAATACGTGTTACAGAGCTTGTGACATTGAAACTCACGGATGTCAACATAAAGCTTGGGTTCATTGAGTGCCACGACGGCGACAGGGTGAGGACTGTTCCGGTTGCGGAGGTTGCTCAGAGAGCCCTCAGCAGATATATTACTGAGGTGCGCGATGATATGAGTGGAGGCAGTGATTATCTGTTCTTCAACTGCAAGGGTGCACCTATGACGAGACAGGGATTCTGGAAGATAATAAAGTATTATGCGGCTAAGGCCGGCATAGATAAGGATATAACACCTCATATGATAAGGCATTCATTTGCCTCACATATGTTGGGGAATGGAGCGGATATAAAGTCTGTTCAAGAGATGCTTGGACATGTGGATATTGCGACAACCCAGATATATCTTACAAATAAGCAGAGTAAGCTCAAGGAAGAATATGCAAAGGCATATCCGAGGGCCTAACAAATAACTTATAAACTAAGGAGACAATTAAATCATGGAAAACAATTACTACGTTCCGGCACAGATCATTGAGAATAATCTCAAGGGTGCTGTTGGAAAGGCAAATCTCAAGCTGTACAAGATGATCATGATGGGATTCTTTGCAGGAATGTTCATTGCGATAGGAGCTGAGGGATCAAACCTTGCGGTGCATACGGTGGACAATTTCGGACTTGCGAAGACTCTTGCAGGATGCATATTCCCTGTAGGACTCATGATGTTATCGATTATCGGTGCAGAGCTGTTTACCGGAAACTGTATGATGATAACAGCGGTTATTGATGGTAGGATAAAGCTTGTGCAGATGCTCAAGAACTGGGTTATTGTATATCTCAGCAATATGCTTGGATCAGTTGTGACTGCAGCTCTTATATATGGAAGCGGTCAGTTTGATAATTCAGCAGGCGGCCTTGGCGCTTATACCATCAAGGTGGCTATGGGTAAGACAGGCCTTGATTTTTGCAATGCGTTCATGTCGGGAATAATGTGTAATGTTCTCGTGTGCATCGCGGTTCTCATGTCATCTTCGGCTAAGGATATAATTGGAAAGCTGTTTGCATGCTTCTTCCCGATAATGGTATTCGTCGTGTCAGGTTTTGAGCACTGCGTTGCAAATATGTACTATATACCTGCAGGTCTGATGGCTGCATCAAACAGCAAGTACGTGGACAAGGCATGCGAGCTCTATGGATATACCGCACAGCAGATAAGTGACCAGCTCACAGTGGGACATTTCTTCAGTAAAAATCTCCTCCCTGTAACGCTTGGTAATATCATCGGCGGTGGTCTGATAGTGGGAATTGGACTTTACATCATCAACAAGCCTAAAAAGGTGGAAGAGTAGAATCTGGCGCCAGACTTATAGGCAACAAGGTCAGAATGATGGACTGAATAAATGATGGAATGAAAAATAAGATAGATAAATAAAAAACAGATATGGCATGATTTGAGGAATCACCCCTGGATCATATCACATCTGTTTTTTATTATTTACATTTTATCGCATTATTGTTTGTCGCAATTTTCAGTTTGTTTGACAATTACTTATAAAAGTCAATTATCTTGTCCATTCTGGATGACATATTCTCAAATATAAGATCAAGGATCGTCAGGGCGGTCATGGCCTCGACGACCACAACAGCTCTCGGCCCAATGATAGGATCGTGGCGGCCTCTGATCGAGACCTCTATGTTATCCCTGGACTTGTTAACGGTTTTCTGTGTGGATGCGATGGATGGGGTCGGCTTGAAATGCGCCTTGATGATTATGTCTGAACCATCGCTCATTCCGCCGAGAATACCTCCGGCGTGATTGGTCTCCTTGTCTACGTTATAACCGTTCATGACAAATGCATCATTGTTATATGAACCTCTTGCAGTGGATACCTCGGTGCCGTCGCCAATCTCGACAGCTTTCACAGCTCCGATGGACATAACTGCCTTTGCGAGGCATGCATCCAGTTTGTCAAATACCGGTTCACCGATACCTGCCGGCATTCCATGCACGATACATTCAACACCAGAGCCTATGGAATCGTTCTCTGCCATGCAGTCTTGAAGAAGGATTGATGCCTTCTCGTAGGCATCCGGGTCCGGCATATTGAGGTCGTTCTTAAGTATATAGTCAGCGTCAAAATTGTTCCTGTCTATATGTACATCACCGATGGAAGATACGTAGGTAGTTATGGTGATACCGAGTTCCTTCAGTATCTTTGAGGCGATCGCACCGGCTGCAACTCTGCCGATGGTCTCTCGTCCTGATGAACGGCCGCCGCCTCTGTAATCCCTGAAGCCATATTTTTCATCAAATGTATAATCTGCGTGGCCTGGTCTGTAATATGTGGCGATATCTCCGTAATCCCCGGAGCGCTGGGATGTATTTCTCACCATCATGGATATAGGAGTTCCGGTTGTCTTTCCCTCGAAAATTCCTGACAGTATCTCTATGGTATCGGATTCCTTTCTAGGCGTTGAGAACTGTGAAAATCCGGGTTTTCTGCGATCCAGAAATACCTGTATATCTTCCTCACACAGTGGAAGACCGGCAGGGCAGCCGTCAACGACAACTCCCAGAGCCTTTCCGTGGGATTCTCCCCATGTGGTGATGGTAAATTTATTTCCTATGGTGGAACCTGCCATAATATATCTCCTTTCAAATGCGGTGAAACCTGCCGCTCTCTATTCGGCAAATGAACTGCAGAATCCTGCAGCGCAAATGTCCACGCGCACTATTATAGCATAGATAAGTTTGTGATAACAAGAAATAAGTTGGGATGCTGTAAAGTGTGAAAGCGTATAAGGCGAATGTCAAACCGCGAATATTACCGGCCGGGGTTGTAATGAAATATGTTATATATTAAAATATCTATGAAATAAATGAAAGAACGAAAGGACACGGCTGAAAGCACAGCCGGACATAAGGTGGTCAAGAAAATGGAGAAATATTATATAGTAAAATCGATAGACGGAGATTACGCAAATCTTGTTGATGAGAATGATCTTGGCGGTGAGACAAAGCTCGTTGCAAGGGCGCTGCTTCCGGAAAGTATAGCGGAAGGAACAAGGCTGCACTATGCATTTTTGCAGTATGAAATTGCGGATTAATTTCCTCTTTACAAAACCAGACACATATGTTATCCTACACAAGGTCAACTGACACTTAGTTTGAGGACACCTCTAGGCCTTTTGCCCGGTGTCAGTCATGTATATTATTTTATAGGAGGATTGTTATTATGATAACAAAAGAGCAGAAGCAGGAAATCGTAGCTAAGTACGGCAAGGATGCAAACGACACAGGTTCAACAGAGGTTCAGATCGCACTTCTTACAGCAAGAATCAACGATCTCAACGGACATTTCAAGGCTAATCCAAAGGATCATCACTCAAACCGTGGTCTTCTTAAGATGGTTGGTCAGAGAAGAAACCTTCTTGCATACCTCAAGAGCAAGGATATCGAGGCATACAGAAAGCTCATCGAGAGCCTTGGACTTAGAAAGTAATTTCTATTCGAGCCTTAATACAATAACAATTATGGGAATCATGTGTACACGCATGATTCCTTTTTATTTGCCCGGACACATTTTTATGGTATCAAATAGTGTAAACAGAGGCGTTTGGATATTGTATTTTTTATATTCGTATGATAAAATTTAAAAGATTGTGGAATGACATATCGAGACTTCTATAAAGAATATCATGGATCATCGCTGAAAGATGGCAAAAAGGTTATAAGACATGGTGTTTTTTATAGTTGTTTCGACGTCTTCCACAATACAAATAAATATTAAATCAAGGAGATTTTGAGATGAGTAAGGAATTCAAGAGATACCAGAAAGAGATCGCTGGCAGAATGCTCACTGTTGATATCAACAGAGTAGCTGCACAGGCAAATGGTGCTGCATTTATCAAGTACGGTGACACAACAGTGCTTTCAACATGTACAGCTTCAGAGAAGCCAAGAGACGGAATTGATTTCTTCCCACTTTCAGTAGAGTATGAGGAGAAGTTATATTCAGTAGGAAAGATACCTGGAGGATTCAATAAGAGAGAGGGTAAGGCATCAGAGAACGCTGTCCTCACATCACGAGTAATCGACAGACCTATGAGACCTCTTTTCCCTAAGGATTATAGAAATGACGTAACACTCAACAACCTTGTTATGTCAGTAGATCCAGAGTGCAGACCGGAGCTGGTTGCAATGCTCGGATCATCTATCGCAACATGTATATCAGACGTTCCATTTGATGGACCATGTGCCATGACACAGGTAGGTCTCATCGACGGAGAGTTCATCATCAACCCAACACAGAAGCAGTGGGATGAGGGTGATCTGAAGCTCACAGTTGCATCTACATCACAGAAGGTTATCATGATCGAGGCCGGTGCAAATATTGTACCTGAGGCTAAGATGATCGAAGCTATCTACATGGCTCATGATATCAACCAGGACATCATCGCATTTATCAATGAGATAGTAGCTGAGGTTGGAAAGCCAAAGCATTCATATGTAAGCTGTGCAGTTCCAGAGGAGCTCTTTGCAGCGATTAAGGAGATCGTTCCTCCAGAGGCTATGGAGGAGGCTGTATTCTCAGACGAGAAGCAGGTTCGTGAGGAGAACATCAGACAGATCACAGAGAAGCTTGAGGAGGCATTTGCAGACAACGAGGAGTGGCTTGCAGTTCTTCCAGACGCTATATACCAGTATCAGAAGAAGACAGTAAGAAAGATGATCCTCAAGGATCACAAGAGACCTGATGGACGAGCTATCAACCAGATCAGACCACTTGCTGCTGAGGTTGACATCATTCCTAGAGTCCACGGCTCAGCTATGTTTACAAGAGGACAGACACAGATCTGTAACGTATGTACACTTGCTCCACTTTCTGAGATCCAGAGAGTTGACGGACTTGACGAGAACGTTACATCCAAGAGATATATGCACCACTACAACTTCCCTTCATACTCAGTAGGAGAGACAAAGGTTTCAAGAGGACCTGGACGTAGAGAGATTGGACACGGTGCACTTGCTGAGAGAGCACTTCTTCCTGTACTTCCAAGTGAGGAAGAGTTCCCATATGCGATCAGAACCGTATCAGAGACATTTGAGTCAAATGGTTCAACATCAATGGCATCAACATGTTCATCATGTATGTCACTCATGGCTGCCGGTGTTCCTATCAAGGCTATGGTTGCCGGAATCTCATGCGGACTTGTAACAGGTGATACAGACGACGATTACATCGTACTCACAGATATCCAGGGACTTGAGGACTTCTTCGGAGATATGGACTTCAAGGTAACAGGTACAACAGAGGGTATCACAGCTATCCAGATGGATATCAAGATTCACGGACTTACAAGACCTATCGTTGAGGAGGCTATCGCAAGAACACGTGAGGCAAGACTCTTCATCATGGAGACATGTATGAAGCCGGCCATCGCAGCTCCAAGACCAACGGTCAATGAGTTCGCGCCAAAGATCAAGCAGATCAAGATTGATCCAGAGAAGATCGGTGAGGTTATCGGACAGAGAGGTAAGACTATCAACACTATCATCGAGGAGACAGGTGTTAAGATCGATATCGATGATGAGGGAAGAATCTCTATCTGTGGCGTAGAGCAGGCAGGTATGGACAAGGCTATCGAGATGATCAACATGATCGTAGAGCCTCTTGAGGTTGGCAAGAACTACCATGGTAAGGTTGTAAAAGTTATCGACTGTGGAGCTATCGTATCGCTTGCACCTAACAAGGATGGACTCATCCACATCTCAAAGCTTTCAGACAAGAGAGTTGCAAAGGTTGAGGATGTTGTAAATGTAGGTGATGAGGTTGACGTTAAGGTCATCAAGATCGACGAGAGAGCAGGAAGAATAAGCCTGAGTCTCAAGGATGTACAGTAAATAACAGTTCTGAGCTAAACTATAATAAGGATATTTTTTATAAGGGTAAATCTGATGTCTCGAAGCCGGTCTGTCATATGGCCGGTTCCGGGGCATTGTAGTAAATAAAGGCATACATAAACAAACTAAAAAATAAATTCAGATTTAAGGGGGAACATATGAGATACGGTTATTTTGACGAACAGAACAAAGAGTATGTAATTGACAGACCAGACACCCCGGCACCTTGGGCAAACTACCTTGGTTCACCGGAATACGGAGCTATAATCTCCAACAACGCAGGAGGCTACAGCTTTGAGAAGTCAGGAGCAAACGGAAGAATACTGAGATACATATTTAACAGCTTTGATCAGCCTGGAAGATATGTATATCTTCGCGATGATGACACAAAGGATTACTGGTCAGCATCATGGCAGCCGGTAGGCAAGAGTCTTGATGTGTATAAGAGTGAATGTCACCATGGAACGGCATATACAAAGATGTATGCAGAGTATTCTGATATCAAGTCAGAGGTGATGTATTATGTTCCACTTAACAAGACACATGAAGTGTGGAAGGTGAGAGTTACCAACAACTCTGATAAGCCTCGTAACCTTTCAGCTATCGGATACTGTGAGTTTACAAATGACTGCAATTATGAGCAGGATCAGGTAAATCTCCAGTATACACTGTTCATAACCAGAACATATTTCATGGACAACAACAAGATCCTTCAGGTCATCAATGAGAATGTTGAGAAGGCTGAGATCAATGGAAGTAAGGCAAACAAAAGATTCTTTGCACTTGCCGGAAGTGATGTTGCATCATACTGTGGTGACAAGGAGGAGTTCCTTGGAAGATATCACGGCTACGGCAATCCGATCGGAGTTATAAATGGAGATCTTGGCAACAAGCTCAACTACAACAGCAATGCCTGCGGTGGACTCCAGACAAAATTCACACTTGCTCCGGGCGAGTCAAAGGATTTTGCATTCATAGTCGGAATGAAGGACAATGACGCTGCAAATGCTGTCATAGCCGGATACGCAGATCCTGCCGCAGCATGTCAGAAGGAGCTTGACGAGCTGATCGAGTATTGGCATTCAAAGCTCAACAACTTCCAGGTGCACACACCTAGTGATTCATTCAACAACATGGTAAATACATGGAATGCATACCAGTGTTTCATGACATTCATATGGTCAAGAGCTGCATCATTCTCATACTGTGGTCTGAGAAACGGATATGGATACAGAGATACAGTTCAGGATATCCAGGGCGTTATCCACCTTGCACCTGAGATGGCTCTTGAGAAGATCAGATTCATGCTGTCAGCACAGGTTGACAACGGCGGTGGACTTCCACTTGTAAAGTTCACACATAACGCAGGTCATGAGGATACACCGGATGATCCATCATATGTACAGGAGACAGGACATCCTGCATACCGTGCAGATGACGCACTTTGGCTGTTCCCAACTGTATATAAGTATATTGCTGAGTCAGGCAACCTTGACTTCATAGACGAGGTTATTCCATTTGCCAACAAGGATGAGGGTACAGTTTATGAGCATCTTAAGAGAGCGATAGATTTCTCCATGAACAGACTTGGAGATAATGGTATGCCGGCAGGACTCTGGGCAGACTGGAATGACTGTCTGAGACTTGGAAAGAGAGGCGAGTCAACATTTGTTGCAATGCAGCTCTACTATGCGATGACAGTTATCAAGTATTTTGCTGAGATGAAGGATGATGCAGAGTACATAGATTACATCAATAGCATTCAGTACAAGATGGGTGAGACCATTCAGGAGAAGTGCTGGGAGGATGACAGATTCATCCGTGGATACAAGGAAGGCGGACAGGTCATCGGTTCAAAGAATGATCCTGAGGCAAGCATGTGGCTGAATCCTCAGTCATGGGCAGTTATAAGCGGACTTGCCACAAGAAAGCAGTCTGAGATCGCCCTTGAGTCTGTTCACAGGGAGCTTAACACAGAGTACGGTGTGAGACTTATGTTCCCACCATACAGAGAGCATGCATTTGACGGAGCACTCATGCTTCTGTTCAATGCAGGAACAAAGGAGAATGCGGGTATATTCTCACAGCCACAGGGCTGGATAATACTTGCCGAGGCGCTCATGGGACATGGAAACAGAGCGTTTGAGTATTTCAACGAGAGCTCTCCTGCATCCATGAATGATAAGGCAGAGATCAGAAAGCTTGAGCCATACTGCCATGGACAGTTCACAGAGTCTGTTGGAAGTCCATTTGAGGGTCGCGCTCATGTACACTGGCTTACAGGTACAGCATCCACATGTATGGTTGGCTGCGTTGAGGGTATCATGGGTATGAGACCAGACTTTGGCGGAATCAAGATCGCGCCTTCAGTCCCATCAGACTGGAAGGAGTTTGAGATCGAGAAGATGTTCAGGGGTAAGAAGCTCTCAATCAAGGTTCAGAATCCTGATGGACATGAGAGCGGTTTCCAGAGCCTCACATTAAATGGTGAGAAACTTGAGGCCAATTATATCCCTGCTGACAAGCTTGCTGATACAAACGATATCGTGCTTGTAATGTAATGAATATAAATACATTATTTATACCATATTAAGTTAAGAAGGGCTCAGCCCTTCTTAATTTTTGCCCTGATGCGGAATGAGTGGATTGGGGTTGGAAGGTGGTGCAGGCGAAGTGGAATCGGTATCGATCGCTGAGAGGTTAAAACTCACTGACAACATACATGTTATGGATGTTCCAGGTGGAGGTTATATCCTGTTATGTGGAATATATGGAGAGATTGAGGGGCATGACAAGCTTCCTGCCGGTATGAAGAGTACAAGCTACGAGAAGCTGCTTCCGGTGATAGCCCAGGCAGAAAACTGCGGAGATGTAAAGGGAGTCTTGACTCTGATAAATACGGTCGGAGGCGATGTTGAGTCCGGACTTGCCATATCTGAGATGTTGTCCAGCCTGTCAAAGCCGGTCGTCAATATCGTGCTTGGCGGCGGACATTCCATAGGAGTTCCTCTGGCGGTGTCGGGAAATGTGTCTTTTATAGTGCCGACCGCAACGATGATAGTTCATCCAATAAGGACAAATACGGCGGTGCTTGGAGTTAAGCAGAACTTTGAATATATAGAGAAGATGCAGGAGCGGATCATACAGTTCACAGTGGATCACTCATCTATAGACAGGAAAGAACTGGAGAAACTTATGTTTAACACGACAGAGCTGACCAAGGATGTGGGCTCGGTTCTGATAGGAAAACAGGCTGTCGAAAAAAGGGTTATAGACAGGATCGGTGGTATGTCGGCGGCTTTAAAAACGCTGTATGACTTGATTAATTAAGAAAATGATAGTAAAATTCCATAGGATATTGTATAAACATCGATCAAGGGAGGTTGGTCATGAGCTTATTACAGGCAATTTTGATGGGAATAATACAGGGAGCTACAGAATTTCTTCCAGTCAGCAGTTCGGGACATCTGGCTATTTTCAAGAATATTTTTGGAGTGGAGACCGATACGGGTATATTATTTGACATACTGCTCCATTTTGGCACTCTGGTTGCCATATTTATAGTCTACTGGGCAGATATAAAGAAGCTTGTTATAGAGGGACTCAAGATAGTTGGAGACTGCTGTGTCAATCTGGTAAATTTCATAAAGAACAAGACCTCGAAGGAGGAACAGATATATCCGTATAGGAAGATCGTGTGTACGGCATACAGAAAGTTTGTTATGCTCATACTCGTGTCAACTCTTACGACGACGGTGATCGCAGTCCCATTTGACAAAGCTATAGGACATGCGGGAGATACACTTTTGATACCGGGTATCTGTCTGTGTATAACATCTGTTATCCTGTATTTTGCGGACAGACTGCCGGTTGGTAAGAAGAGTGCGGCAAAGGCTACATACAGAAACGCCATATTTGT
Source organism: Coprococcus sp. RTP21428st1_C9_RTP21428_210409 (assembly GCF_040227395.1). NCBI lineage: Bacteria > Bacillati > Bacillota > Clostridia > Lachnospirales > Lachnospiraceae > Coprococcus > Coprococcus sp. RTP21428st1_C9_RTP21428_210409. The sequence continues at coordinate 10,442 of NZ_JBEHVV010000021.1, read as the reverse complement.
AGGTCTGGTACAGGCTGTTGCTACGCTTCCGGGAATATCAAGATCCGGAAGTACGATAACTGCAGGTCTGGCATGCGGCTACACAAGAAAATTCACGGTAAAGTATTCATTTATAATGTCGATACCGGCTGTTCTGGGAGCAGTCATACTGGAGATACCTGATCTGTTTAAGTCATCTATTTCAGGAACTGATGTTGTAAATTACATAGTTGGAATGGTAGTTGCAGGTGTTGTTGGATATTTATGTATAAAATTTATGCTTTATACGGTCAAGAAAAAGAATTTTAAGGGCTTTTCCATATATTGTATGATCGCGGGAATCGTGTCTGTAATATGGTATTTTGTTGCTTAAGATTTAGAATAGAGGTAGAAAATGGCTGCTGGTAATAAAAAGTCATACAAGAACAATACATCAAAGAATGGCACGTCCAAAAACGCTGCGTCTAAAAAGACTGTGGCAAAGAACTCTTCAAAAGGTGGATCAAATAACAGGACATCTGCGAAGAAGAATACTGCATCGAAAAAAACATCTGCCAGATCAAAGGCTGCCATAGAACGCAAAGCCCGGGAAGAGGAACTGGCAAGGCAGAAGCAGATGAGAAGTGAGATCATACTCATAGTTCTCTTTGCATTTTCGGTATTTCTGCTACTTGCAAACTTCAGGATCTGCGGAATAGTGGGAGATACAGTATCGGGATTTTTCTTTGGAATAATCGGTTTCAGCGAGTACATATTCCCGGTATATCTGTTTGTGTCGGCTGCCTATCTTATATCAAATGATTTCAGGGGGAAGATCGTCAAAAAGGTTGTATATTTTGGCGTTGTGCTCATCCTGTTGTCCATGGTATTTCAGGCTATATATTCATCGACCTTTGAGTCGGTCAAGGTTCTGTACATGGATGGGTATAAGGACAGATCGGGCGGAGGAGTTATATGCGGAGGAATATTCTTTGCGATAAGGACACTGCTTGGAGTTCCGGGTGCGTGCATAGTAATATTTATAGCTGCGGTTATCATGTTCATTCTCATAACGGAGATATCAGTTATAGACGAGATCAAACTTTTCATAGCATCTATCCGTGAGCGCAGAGAAAGCGATGATGACGAACAGTATGAAGATGAGGAGTATCAAAGTGACAGATATGACGATGGTTATTACTCACATGATGTAAATGATACTCCGGTTCGCAGAGTGAGACCATCGATGGCAAATCTCAATGTGTACAGCAGCGATAAGTCCAAGGATGACAGAGCTTCCGACAGGACTGCTGCAACGCAGGTCAAGCCAAGGAAGACTAAGCCACAGAAGAATGTAGAGAGGGAGCCTGCCAGGGATTTCTTTGCCATGGAGGATGTCCACGAGCTCACACCTGGAGATGGCGCTGTGGATATGTCCTATGATGAATTTAACAATGATATAGAGAAGATCGTCATGACCGACAGAGAGGAGATCGTCAATCCAGTTCAGATAGACAGAGAGGATCCTGTGCATAAACCGGTGCGGAAGCATGCACCTGTGAAGAGAAGAAAGCCGATGGTCGTAACTCCTGAAGAACCAAAGCTGGCTGCTGTGGACACTGATATGGAGGATGCAGAGATACTTTCATTTACTGATGATGCGGAGGATGTCCTTGCGGGAGCGGTAAATGGCAATATGCATCCAGAGAGTGTGTCAGATTACAATCCGCTCTACGACTTTGCATTTGCGGAGGAGGAGAAGACGGATACCGCGGCTCAAAGCAAAAAGAAGCCGGCGGTACAGACTGAGAGCTCAAAGCAGTATCAGGAGGGAAGAAAATATAAATTCCCAACGGCAGATCTGCTGTCCCAGCCTAAAAAGACAAACAATTCCAACAGGGATGCCCATGTCAGGGAGACAGCCATCAAGCTTAAGAATACCCTCGAGACATTTGGTGTCAATGTAACCATAACAAACTATAGCTGCGGTCCTGCTGTAACGAGATTTGAGATGCAGCCGGAGCAGGGTGTCAAGGTCAGCAAGATACTGAACCTTGCGGACGACATAAAGCTCAACCTTGCGGCTGCGGATATACGTATAGAGGCACCGATACCTGGCAAGGCAGCCATAGGAATAGAGGTCCCTAACAAGGAGAACTCAATTGTGGCGTTCCGGGAGCTTATAGAATCAGATAATTTCAAGAACCTCAAGTCCAAAGTGGCATTTGCGGTTGGTAAGGATATAAGTGGACAGGTCATCGCAACGGATATTGCCAAGATGCCGCATCTTCTGATCGCCGGAGCCACAGGTTCGGGTAAATCAGTGTGTATCAATACACTTATAATGAGTATACTGTACAAAGCCACACCGGAGGAGGTAAAGCTCATAATGATAGATCCTAAGATGGTTGAGCTTGCATGCTACAATGGCATACCACACCTTCTGATACCGGTCGTAACAGATCCAAAGAAGGCGGCAGGGGCACTCAACTGGGCTGTCATGGAGATGACAAGAAGATACCAGCTTTTTGCTGAGCACAGTGTACGTAATATACAGGGATATAATGACAAGGTTGAAAATGCCGTTATAGCGGGAGCTGATGGAGAAAAGCTGACCAAGATGCCACAGATAGTGGTCATAGTGGATGAGCTTGCAGATCTTATGATGGTTGCCCACGGCGAAGTCGAGGATGCTATAGTGAGACTTTCACAGCTTGCCAGAGCAGCGGGTATACATCTTGTCATAGCAACACAGAGACCGTCGGTTGATGTCATAACAGGTCTCATAAAGGCAAATGTTCCATCGAGAATAGCATTTGCAGTTTCGTCGGGAGTTGATTCCAGAACCATACTTGATATGGTAGGAGCAGAGAAACTTCTTGGAAAGGGAGATATGCTGTTCTATCCGACAGGCTATCCTAAGCCGGTCAGAGTACAGGGCGCATTTGTGTCGGATGATGAGGTTACAGCGGTTGTTGATTTCCTCAAGAAGAACAATGGCGTGGGAACATATGATGAGGAGATATCCAAATCAATATCCGGAAATGGTGGATCAGGCGCCACAGCGATAGGTGGGGCTTCAGCCAGTGATAAGGATGAATATTTCGTGGAAGCGGGAAGATTCATTATAGAGAAAGAAAAAGCTTCTATAGGTATGCTTCAGAGAACGTTCAAGATAGGCTTTAACAGAGCCGCAAGGATCATGGATCAGTTGATGGCCGCGGGAGTAGTTGGCCCGGAGGAGGGCACAAAGGCCAGAAAGATCCTGATGACTCAGGAACAGTTTGATGAATATATAGACACTAATTTATAAAAAGCGGAGGATAAGAGCTATGATGACAGACATTGAAATTGCACAGAAGGCTGAGATGAAGCACATAAGGGAGGTTGCTGCAAAGCTCGGAATATCAGAGGATGACCTCGATCTCTATGGAAAGTATAAGGCAAAGCTCTCAGATGAGCTTATAAAGAAGGTTGAGGGCAACGAGAACGGAAAGCTTATCCTCGTTACAGCCATCAATCCAACACCTGCAGGAGAGGGAAAGACGACAATCACTGTAGGACTTGGTGAGGCTATGGGACAGCTTGGAAAGAAGGCGGTTATCGCACTTCGTGAGCCATCACTTGGACCATGTTTTGGAATCAAGGGTGGTGCAGCCGGTGGCGGATATGCACAGGTAGTACCTATGGAGGATCTCAACCTCCACTTTACAGGAGATTTTCATGCTATAACATCTGCAAACAATCTCCTTGCAGCCATGATGGATAACCATATCCAGCAGGGAAATGCACTGAGAATAGATGTGAACAGAATAGTGTTCAAGAGATGTATGGATATGAACGACAGAGTTCTCAGACACACAGTTGTCGGGCTTGGAAAGCGTGTCGACGGAGTGCCTAGAGAGGACGGATTTGTCATCACGGTTGCATCGGAGATCATGGCTATTCTCTGTCTTGCAAGTGACATGAAGGATCTTCAGGAGAGACTTGGCAGAATAATCGTTGCATACAACATGGACAATGAGCCTGTGACAGCGGCTGATCTCAAGGCTGTAGGAGCTATGGCAGCGCTCTTAAAGGATGCCATCAAGCCAAACCTTATCCAGACACTTGAGCATACACCGGCAATCGTACACGGCGGACCATTTGCAAATATAGCACATGGATGTAACAGTGTAATGGCTACAAAGACAGCATTAAAGCTTGCAGATTATGTAATAACAGAGGCAGGATTTGGCGCAGATCTCGGAGCTGAGAAGTTCTTCGATATCAAGTGCCGTATGAACAACCTTAAGCCGGATGCGGTGGTTCTGGTTGCTACAGTAAGAGCACTCAAGTACAATGGCGGAGTTGCAAAGGCAGATCTCGGCGAGGAGAATCTCGACGCGCTTAAGGCTGGTATAGTAAACCTTGAGAAGCATATTGAGAATCTTCAGAAGTATGGCGTTCCTGTTGTTGTTACACTGAACAGATTTGTCACAGACAGCCAGGCAGAGCTTGACTTTGTCAAGAAGTTCTGCGAGGACAGAGATTGCGATTTTGCTCTTGCAAATGTATGGGAGCAGGGAGGCAAGGGTGGTATAGACCTTGCAAATGCAGTGCTCAACACGCTGGAGAACAAGAAGAGCAACTTCAAGGTGCTCTACGATGACAGCCTGTCAATAAAGGATAAGATAAATTGTATCGCTACAGAGATATATGGTGCGGATGGTGTTACATACAGCGCAGAGGCCAGCAAGGCCATCGCCAAGATCGAGGAGATGGGATTTGGTAACTTCCCTGTATGTATGGCAAAGAACCAGTATTCTCTGTCAGATGATCCAAAGAAACTTGGAAGACCTACAGGATTCGATATAAATATCCGTGAGGTTTATGTCAGTGCAGGAGCAGGATTTGTGGTAGCGATTACCGGAACGATCATGACCATGCCTGGACTTCCAAAATCCCCGGCGGCAGAAAGGATTTATGTTGATGATGACGGTAAGATCGTCGGATTATTCTAGGAGGACAAATAAATGTATAAGCTTATAGATGGTAAGGTTATATCAAAACAGATAAAGGATGAGCTCAAGGAGAAGGTTGCGGGTCTCAAGGCAGAGGGCGTAGAGATATGCCTTGCTGTCATTCAGGTCGGAAATGATCCTGCATCGTCAGTATATGTTGGAAATAAGAAGAAGGCATGTGAGTATATAGGAATAGGTTCACTGTCATATGAGCTCCCAGAGGAGACAACTGAGGAGGAGCTTCTTGCACTTATAGAGAAGCTCAACTCTGACGACAAGGTGAACGGAATACTTGTACAGCTCCCGCTTCCAAAGCATATAGATGAGGATAAGGTCATAAAGACCATATCTCCAAAGAAGGATGTGGACGGATTCCATCCGATGAGTGTTGGTGCACTCAGCATAGGACAGCCGGGTTTTGTGTCATGTACACCAGCCGGAGTTATCCAGCTCATCAAGAGATCAGGAATAGAGATAGAGGGTAAGGAGTGCGTGGTACTCGGCAGAAGCAATATAGTAGGCAAGCCTATGAGCATGCTGCTGCTCCGTGAGAACGGAACCGTAACCGTGTGCCATTCCAGAACAAAGAATCTCAAGGAAGTGTGCAGACGTGCTGATATACTCGTGGTGGCAATAGGAAAGCCAGAAATGATCGATGCATCTTACATCAAGGAAGGCGCAACAGTTATAGATGTGGGAATCCACAGGGATGAGAATAATAAGCTCTGCGGTGATGTGGATTTTGAATCAGCCAAGGAGGTTGCCGGAGCGATAACTCCTGTACCTGGCGGAGTCGGCCCTATGACCATAGCCATGCTCATGTCAAACTGCGTGGAATCAATAAATATAAACTAAGAACAAGTGCAAAATTATTGGAGAACAGATGAAAGTATTACTCATATCACTAGGCTGTGATAAAAATCTGGTGGACAGCGAGGTCATGCTCGGTTTGCTGAACAAAGCCGGCCACCAGCTTACAAATGATGAGACAGAGGCAGATGTAGTAGTTGTAAATACCTGTGCGTTCATCAGCGATGCGAAAGAGGAAAGCATCAACACCATCATCGAGATGGGAGAACTGAAGAAAACCGGAAAACTAAAAAAGCTTATCGTTGCGGGATGTCTGTCCCAGAGATACAAGGACGAGATAATGAAGGAGCTTCCAGAGATCGATGTCATTATTGGTGCGACCAATTACGATAAGATAGTTGAGGCAATAGGAACCGACGAGGAGTCGATCGTAGATGATATAAATTATACTCCAAGGCCGATTGCCGAGAGAATAGTAACGACAAATGCGTCGATGGCGTATTTTAAGATCGCAGAAGGTTGTAATAAACTGTGCACTTATTGTATAATACCTCACATACGAGGCAGATACAGAAGCATGCCGATGGACAGCCTGATCGCATCCGCTGAAAAGCTTGCGTCTGATGGTATAAAGGAGCTTGTCCTTGTGGCACAGGAGACTACGCTGTACGGAGTTGATCTGTATGGTGAGAAGAAGCTTCCAGAGCTTCTCACAAAACTCAGTGAGATAGAAGGCATAGAGTGGATAAGACTTCTGTACTGTTATCCGGAGGAGATAACAGATGAACTAATAGAGGTTATGGCCACGAATCCGAAGATCTGCCATTATGTCGATATACCTATCCAGCATTCTGAGAATGCGATACTTAAGAGAATGGGCAGACGAACCAGCAGAGAGGACATTGTGGAGCTTGTCGGCAGACTGAGGACAGCCATGCCGGATATAGCCATCAGAACCACGCTCATATCTGGTTTCCCAGGTGAGACACAGGAACTGCACGATGGTCTGGTCGACTTTGTTGACGAGTGCGAGTTTGACAGGCTTGGAGTATTCACTTATTCGCCTGAGGAGGGCACTCCGGCTGCGGAGTACGAGGATCAGGTGGATGGAGAGCTGGCTGCAAAGTGGCGCGATGAGATCATGGAGCTTCAGCAGGAGATTTCCTATGAGAAGAACCAGCAGATGATCGGAAGCACCCAGAAGGTTCTCATTGAGGGATATCTGGTCGACGATGATGTATATGTGGGAAGAACCTACAGAGATGCTCCGGGGGTTGACGGAATAGTGTTCGTCAGCGCACCATATGAATTGATATCCGGTTCATTTGTGGATGTGAAGATAACCGAGGCAAATGAATATGACTTGACAGGAGTGATAGTAGAATGAATTTACCAAACAAATTGACAATACTAAGAGCTATAATGATTCCATTCTTTCTCGTGTTTTTATATATGTCACCGGGATGGGCGAAGTGGGTGGCACTTGTAATATTCATAGCCGCATCACTTACAGATATGCTTGACGGAAAGATTGCAAGAAAATACAATCTGGTCACCAATTTTGGAAAATTCATGGATCCTCTGGCAGATAAGCTGCTGGTATGTTCGGCACTCATAGCACTGTCGGATCTGAACAGGATCCCAGCATGGATCGTTATAGTGATCATAGCGCGTGATTTCATAATAAGCGGATTCAGACTTATTGCGGCAGAAAAGGGAATTGTTATTGCTGCCGGATGGTGGGGAAAGATCAAGACAACGGTTCAGATGATCATGGTAGGATTTCTGATAGCTGATCTCAAGGTGTTCTACATCTTTGATCAGGTGCTCATCTACCTTGCACTTGCACTGACACTTATATCTCTTGGAGATTATCTGTATCACAACAGAGAAGTCCTCAAGGACTAAAACAGTAAAAAATAAAACAGATTTTATAATTCAACGGGGAATTTGGGGTATACTTTTGTTTGAGGGTATATTTTACACAGATTCCCTGTTTTATTTTGAAAAATAATCGCTTACAACGCCGATAAACCTTTGGTGGTTTTTTCGATTTTACTTGAAATATGACGACAAAGGCTTTACAATTATACTCGGCGAAAATTGGACTATATATAGTCCTAAAATAAATTAAACGGAGGGCTAAAAATGAGCAACACACCAAGCTTGTCAGCAAGTGACAGAATTTCAATGTTACTTGATGACTCAAGTTTTGTTGAAATCGGCGCATATGTAACTGCTAGAAATACAGATTTCAACATTCAGGACAAGGATACTCCAAAAGACGGCGTAATAACCGGTTATGGAGTGATCGATGGCAATTTAGTTTATGTTTACAGCCAGGATGCAAAGGTGCTCGGCGGTTCTATAGGCGAGATGCATGCCAAGAAGATCGCAAACCTTTACGACATGGCAATGAAGATGGGTGCACCTGTTATCGGGCTGATCGATTGTGCCGGACTCAGACTTCAGGAGGCTACAGATGCTCTTAATGCATTTGGAGAGGTATTCATGAAGCAGACTCTTGCATCAGGTGTAATACCACAGATCACAGCTATATTTGGTACATGCGGTGGTGGTGCAGCACTTATACCTAATCTCACAGACGTAACATTCATGACTAAGGAAGGAGCTAAGCTCTTTGTTAACAGTCCAAATGCTCTGGATGAGAACCGTGCAGAGAAGCTTGACACTGCAGCAGCAGATTATGTTGCAGAGAACACAGCAAATGTTGACGCAGTATACGACACAGAGGCAGAGCTTCTCGGTGCAGTGAGAACTATGGTAGGTCTTCTTCCATCAAACAATGAGGATGATGGCGACTGCGCAGTATGTGAGGATGATGTGAACAGAATCATTCCAGATCTTGCTACAAAGGCAGGGGATGTGAAGGCTGTTATAGCAGATATCACTGATGATGAGTTTGTATTCGAGCTCAAGAAGAATTTTGCAGATGACGTTGTTACTGCATTTATCAGACTTAACGGTGAGACAGTCGGTGTTGTCGGAAACCAGAAGGATGTCATGACAACAGCCGGTGCATATAAGGCAGAGGATTTCGTAAAGCTTTGTGATTCATTCAATATCCCAGTTGTCACACTTGTAAACATCAAGGGATTTGCAGCAACTGTAAAGGAAGAGAAGACTATCTCAAAGGCTGTTGCAAAGCTTACTTACGCTTATGCCAACGCAACAGTGCCAAAGGTAACTGTTATGCTTGACAAGGCATATGGTACAGCCTACACAGTTATGTGTTCAAAGGCTATCGGAGCTGATGTTGTATTTGCTTGGCCTAAGTCAGTTATCGGAACAATGGATCCAGAGATGGCTGTAAAGATCATGTATGAAGATGAGATCGCAGCAGCCGGTGACAAGCTTGCTTATATCAAGGAGAAGAAGGCTGAGTACACAGATGCTCTTTCAGGTGCCGTATCTGCAGCGAGAAGAGGCTACGTGGATGATATCATCGAGCCTGATGCAACAAGAAAGAGAGTTATAGCAGCACTCGATATGCTTTTTTCTAAGAGTGAGGACAGACCATTCAAGAAGCATGGAACAATATAAAGGAGTGACAACTTAATGGAAAAGATAATAAAGAAAAAGTTATTATTGATAGTTTCTATGTTAGCTGTTACATTTGCACTTGCCGGATGTTCGTCTTCAGACAAGAAAGTAGAATTTGACTATGACGGAAACACATTGGTTCAGATAGCAGAAACACAGGCTACGAATTACATGCAGGTTGCGCAGGTTGAAGATGTATATAATTTCTATGTGGATGAAGAGGCAAATGGCGGTCAGGTAGATGAAACGACTGCTGATGCATTAAAGGTTTTTTCAACGATTGAGTCTGACTATGGTAAATTCCAGCAGTTTAAGCCGGTCAATCTCGAAGATGAAGATGATAAAACAATACAAGAAGTTGATGACAAGGTTGTTGTTACATTATATGCAGAATGTGCAGAAAAAGAAGCTATAGTAAAGGCAACATTTGTAGACAATTCGGTAACTTACAATTTCCAGAAGTATTCAGTGATGGCTCAGAATCAGTATTCAGAAGAAGAGGCTGATCAGATGCTTGCATCAAATGGTGTTTATCCATACAAGATTTCCGAATTTGAAGTTGCTGCTAATCAGACACTTAAGGACAAGATGAAGGATGCGGGAGCAAATACCCTCATAGGTATGGGTATCGTGTTTATAGCACTTATCTTCATATCATTCATAATTTCACTTCTCAAGTATGTTCCGGCTCTTTTGGACAAGGAGACAAGAGAGAAGAGAAAGGCTGAGAAGGCAAAGAAGGCTCTTGGAAGCGTTGCAACATTAAATGTTGACAAGGAGGATGAGACTCCTGCAGGAAGCGCACCTGCTCCAGCTGGAATAGTAGACATTGTCAACACAGCGACCGGTGAGAGCGTTATGAACGACTCAGAGCTTGTTGCGGTTATATCAGCAGCGGTTATGGCGGCACAGGGCGGAAAGACAAGAGTTCGTGTAAACTATCCAAGTAACGATAAGTTGGTTGTAAGACCAAGAAAAAAGAATAAGAGATAATTATAGGAGGATAATTGTTATGAAGAATTATAGAATCACAGTTAATGGCACATCATACGATGTATCAGTTGAAGAATTATCAGGTGGCGCAGCTCCAGTAGCAGCACCTGTAGC
>NZ_JBEHVV010000020.1:0-40624 GCF_040227395.1 Coprococcus sp. RTP21428st1_C9_RTP21428_210409 | reverse complement strand
CATCTATACCGTACTGCTCAAGTAAGCTCCTGTCCTCAAAAAACTCACCTGTCCCTCCATCATACACTATCCTTCCATGCTCCATAAGAAGAATCCTCTCTGACATCTCATACACATCCTCCATGTCGTGGGATACCAGTATGATCGTCACATTTTTCTCTCTGTTGAGCTTTCTGACGAGATTCCATAACTGCTCCCGGCTCTCTCCGTCAAGTCCGCATGCAGGCTCATCAAGGATCAATACGTCTGGCTCATATGCCAGTATTCCCGCTATTGCCACCCTCTTTTTCAAACCACCAGACAATTCGAATGGAGAATACTCCGCATATTTCTCCGGTACTCCCACCAACTCAAGCGCCTTTCTGGCAGCATCCTCAGCCTCTCTCTTTGACATTCCAAAGTTTATCGGGCCATACATTACATCCTTGAGCACCGTATTCTCAAACAACTGGGACTCAGGGAACTGAAATACATACCCTATCCTCCTGCGGATATCCTTGATATTCCTTACACTCTGCACATCCGTATCATACAGATATACCTTGCCACTCTGTGGAACTATCAGCTTATTTATCATTTGAAGCAGTGTACTCTTTCCCGAGCCGGTCTGCCCTATTACAGCGACAACCTGTCCTTCATATATCTTGATGTTTATATCAGAAAGCGCCTGAAATGACTCATTTCCATTCACATACGAATATGATACATTCTGAAGCTCAACTATACATTTTTCTGAATTATCTGCAGTCTTCTCATCCTCAGCATGATTACTCTGCGCATTGTTCATATCGCTGCTTATATCCATATGCCTGTTCTTATATTTATAGCAGATATCGATCGGTATTCCGGCCCTACGCTTCATATCAACCGGTATCTCCAGTCCATAGCTCTTAAGCCGGTCAACATCTGTGAATACATCTCCAGGTGTACCCTCTGCCACGATCCTGCTATTATCCAATATGTATACTTTATCCGCCATAAGCGCCTCAGCTATCCTGTGAGTCACCATTATTACGGTTATTTTCTTTTCTTTGTTCAATCTCTGCACAAGCTCCAGCATATCCTTTGCTCCCTGCGGGTCAAGCATGGATGTCGCCTCGTCTAGCACTATACAATCCGGAGTCATCGCCATGGACGATGCGATTGCAAGCCGCTGTTTCTGTCCACCGCTTATTCTTGACGTATTGGCATACTTATAGGCTGTGAGCCCTGTGAGCTCCAGCATCTCATCTATCTTCTTCCATATATCTTCGCTGGAGACGCCAAGATTCTCCAGCCCAAATCCTATATCCTCAGCGAGGGTGTTGCCGACTATCTGGTTATCGGGATTTTGAAACACCATTCCTACCTGTCGTCTGACGGATGTAAGCTCTCCCATCTCCGCCATGTCTTTTCCACCTATGACTATCGAACCCTCATGCGGTGCAAGCAGTCCATTCAAATGTCTTGCAAACGTAGACTTCCCTGAACCGTTTCTGCCAAGGATCGCGATTATCTCCCCCTTGTCGGCAAGAAAATCCACATCCTTTATTGCCCAGTTCTCCCCTATCTTATTGCCGTCTTTGTCCTTTATATTAAATTTATGAGATAGTCCTTTTACATTTATGAAGCTCATAATCTTTCCAATCTATATCAATGAAATCTCTCTATATTTCACTAAATTTTATTAAAAAACAGGGCCGCCGTACACGAACGTAAACTAATACGTCTATGTACTGCAGCCCTGTTTATTTATCTGTATAATATCAATCTATCAATCGATTATACTAACTCGAGAATAACCTCAAGAGCCTGATCACCCTTACGCTGACCGATCTTGATGATTCTTGTGTAACCACCCTTACGTCCTGCGTACTTTGTACCATACTCATCGAATAACTTCTGTGTTAAGTCGATCTTCTTAGTACCGGCCTTCTTACCAGCAGCATCTGTAGGAACTTCAACAACTGGATATAAAACCTTGAGCATCTCTCTTCTGGCATGAAGTCTTGAAGGCTGATCCTTCTTAACTGTCTTCTCAACTGTGTCGTATACTGTAACCTTCTTACCGTCTACAACTTCCTTGATTCTCTTGCCATCTTTATCCTTCTTAGCAACCTTAGCCTGAACTGTAACCTCATCGTAGTTGTCCTTCTCAGCAACTGCTAAAGTGATGAGCTTCTCTGCGATCTTAACAACTTCCTTAGCTCTTGCCTCTGTTGTCTTGATCTTTCCATGATACAGTAACTGAGTTACCTGGTTACGAAGTAATGCGTTTCTCTGTGCGCTTGCTTTTCCAAGCTTTCTATACTTTGCCATTTTAATTATCCTCCTATACCCTTTGCGGGTCTTCACTGTGCTTACTATTATTCAGCTTGAGTGGTATACGGGAACTGCTATTAGTCCTCGTTCTGATTAAGTGATAAGCCTAACTCCTTAAGCTTAGCTAATACTTCATCCAGTGACTTACGACCAAGGTTACGAACCTTCATCATATCCTCTGGTGTCTTGTTTATAAGTTCCTGAACTGTGTTGATGCCAGCTCTCTTCAAACAGTTGTATGAACGAACTGATAACTCGAGCTCATCGATATTCATCTCAAGAACCTTTTCCTTCTCGTCTGTTGTGCTCTCAACCATAACATCTACAAGACGTGCGTTCTCTGATAAATCTACGAACAGCTTCAAGTGCTCTACCAGAAGATTTGCAGCAAGACTTACTGCCTCATCTGGAGCAAGAGCTCCGTTTGTATATACATCAAGAGTTAACTTATCATAGTCAGTAACCTGACCAACACGTGTATTCTGAACTGTAAGGTTTACTCTTTCAACAGGGGTGAAGATTGAGTCAATAGCGATGACATCAATTGGTGCATCTGCTTCCTTGTTCTTGTCAAGGCTTACATATCCACGTCCGTTGACAATTGTAAGCTCCATCTCAAGCTTTGCGTCCGGACCACTAAGGTTTGCGATTACAAGATCAGGATTTACGATCTCTATATCTCCGTCAACCTTGATATCTCCTGCCTTAACAACGCGCTCACCAACAACATCGATGTATGCCTGCTTTGGCTCAAATGTATCTGAGTTATTCTTGATAACGACATTCTTGATGTTCATTATTATCTCAGTAACATCCTCTTTTACACCTGGTATTGAGCTGAACTCGTGTAAAACACCCTTTATCTTAACGTGGCTTACAGCGGTACCTGGTAATGAAGAAAGCATTATTCTTCTAAGTGAGTTACCAAGTGTTATACCGTAACCTCTCTCTAAAGGCTCGATTACAAACTTGCCATATTTGTTGTCATCTGAAGTCTCAACGATCTCGATTTTTGGTTTTTCAAACTCAAACATCTAAGCCCCTCCTTTACGGGTTTTAAAATGCTACACTCCAAGTTACAAAATGTATAAATAAAGAACAAATCTTACTTAGAATATAACTCGACGATGAGAGTCTCATTTACAGGAACATCGATCTGCTCTCTGCTTGGCTTCTCTACAACTTCACCTGCGAGGTTATCTCTGTCTGCTGTTAACCAACCTGGTACGAGAACACCCTCTGTTGCAGCCATGATATCCTTGTATCTCTGAAGAGACTTGCTCTTCTCTCTGATCTCGATCTTATCGCCTGGCTTAACTGAGTATGAAGGGATGTTTACACACTTGCCATTTACAAGTACGTGCTTGTGATCTACGATCTGTCTAGCCTCTCTTCTTGTTCTTGCAAAGCCTAATCTGAAGATGATGTTGTCAAGTCTAAGCTCAAGTAATGTCATGAGGTTAGGACCTGTTAATCCCTTCTGCTGCTCAGCCTTTGCATAAAGGTTACGGAAAGGCTTCTCAAGTACACCATAAATGAACTTAGCCTTCTGCTTCTCGCGGAGCTGAAGTCCATACTCGCTCTGCTTTCTATTTGATCTGTTTGGTCTTCTGTTTGACTTCTTGTCTATTCCGAGATACATTGGCTCCATGCCTAAAGATCTGCATCTCTTAAGAACTGGGGTTCTATCTACTGCCATCTTGTTTGTACCTCCTCTAATTAAACTCTTCTTCTCTTTGGTGGACGACATCCGTTATGTGGAACCGGAGTAACATCCTTGATACTAACTACATCTATACCACATGCTGAGAGTGCACGAATTGCAGCCTCTCTTCCTGAACCTGGTCCCTTGACAAATACGTCGATTGTCTTGAGTCCGTAAGGTGCAGCAGCCTTTGCGGCTGTCTCTGCAGCCATCTGAGCAGCATATGGAGTTGACTTCTTAGAACCCTTAAATCCTAATCCACCAGCGCTTGCCCATGAAAGCGCATTGCCTTCAGCGTCTGTTAATGTAACAATTGTATTATTGAAAGATGACTGAATATGAGCCTGTCCGTGCTGTACGCTCTTTCTGACACGCTTCTTAGCCACTTTTTTAGTTGCCTGCTTAGCCATTAGCCTAAACCTCCTATGGTTTTTTACAAATATATTCTATAAATATTACTTCTTCTTATTAGCAACAGTCTTCTTAGGACCCTTACGAGTTCTAGCGTTAGTCTTAGTCTTCTGTCCACGAACAGGAAGTCCCTGTCTATGACGCTTACCACGATAGCAAGCAATCTCCTGTAAACGCTTAATATTGAAGCCTATCTCTCTACGTAAATCTCCCTCTACTACCTGAGTTGCCTTGATAACCTCGCTGAGTCTTCTAACCTCATCGTCAGTCAGATCTGCGCAACGTGTATCAGGATTAACGTTTGCTTCCTTAAGAATACGCTGTGATGAAGGAAGTCCGATACCATAGATATAAGTAAGACCAATTTCAACACGTTTCTCTCTTGGTAAATCAACACCTGAAATACGAGCCATTATAATAACCTCCGTAAAATCTTCTTTTAAGCTGAATCCACAAATGTATCCCATAGCACACGCTATGGGGTGAAATGCATACACCGCAAACTTCAACTAAGTTGTATATTTCTATAATTGTATTGGCATATCTACGTATGCCACAGCCGCTTTTAAATAATACAGTACATTAGATATATGTACTGACGCACGAAAATAAGTATACTTCCGGATGGGCTATCATCCATATACTTCTTTTCCTTTTTTGATTAACCCTGACGCTGCTTGTGCTTTGGATTCTCGCAGATAACTCTAACGATTCCCTTTCTCTTGATAACTTTGCACTTATCGCAGATAGGTTTTACTGATGCTCTAACCTTCATTAGAAACTCTCCTTTCAAAAAAAGTCCGCTACGAATTAGCATTCTATCATTTTCATTGATAAAATGCAATAGGGAAATTCATTTTTTTATTATTTATCTCTCCAAACGATTCTTCCCTTGGTAAGATCGTATGGTGATAACTCTATTGTAACTTTGTCGCCAGGAAGAATCTTTATATAATTCATTCTCAGCTTTCCACTTATATGAGCAAGAACCTTGTGTCCATTCTCAAGTTCTACCTGAAACATGGCATTTGGAAGTTTCTCAACTACTGTTCCTTCTACTTCAATTACATCTGCTTTTGACATTTTCAAAAATCCTCCTATATATATAAATCAACTTATGAGTTCTCCATGATATAATGAATATATCATCGTGCTTACGAACGACGACATATGATATCACATCTACAGCTCAATTCCATCGGCCCTTGAAAGTATCTCAGGCTCTCCATCTGTTATAAGTATTGTATTCTCATAATGTGCCGCCAGTGATTTGTCTGCGGTGACGACCGTCCATCCATCCGGCATCCACTTCACTTCGTAATCGCCAAGTGTGATCATCGGTTCTATCGCTATCGTCATTCCTGCTTTCAGCTTCGGCCCTCTTCTTCTTGTTGCGAAGTTTGGGACCTCCGGCTCTTCATGAAGATTTTTTCCAACTCCATGTCCCACCAGATCGACAACAACTCCAAGTCCACACTCATCGGCATAGGACTCGACCGCTATTCCTATATCCCGCACATGATTTCCCGCACGGGCCGCTGACAGTCCTTCAAAGAAGCTTTGCTTCGTTGCCTCTATGAGATACTTTGCCATATCAGATATCTCGCCAACTCCATATGTTCTGGCTGAGTCTGAATGGTAACCCTTATAGATAACACCGGCATCAAGACTTACTATATCTCCATCCTGAAGCACTCTGTTCTTTGATGGAATTCCATGTACCACCTCATCATTTACAGATACACACACCGACGCCGGATATCCCTGATAGTTCAGAAATGATGGTTCACAGTGATAACTTCTGATAACCTCTTCACCGAGCTTATCTATATCATATGTGGTCATTCCCGGCTTCAATGCTTTTCTCATCTCCTCATGAGTTATCGCCAGAATTCTTCCAGCCTCTCTCATAAGCTCAATCTCTTCCTGGGATTTTATGGAAATACCCTTCATATTTACTCACCTAATATATCAGTGATAGCAGCGAATACATCCTTCATATCTACGGTTCCGTCAACCTCTTTCAGGATGCCCTTTGCCTTGTAGTAATCGATGAGAGGCTGTGTCTGCTCATGATATACATTAAGTCTCTTCTCTACTGTCTCTGGCTTATCATCGTCTCTAAGGATGAGATCAGCTCCACATGCATCACACTTGCCCTCAACTTTTGTTGGGTTGTATACGATATGGTATGTTGCTCCACAACCTACACATGCACGTCTGCCTGACATTCTCTCGATGATATTCTCATCAGGTACCTCAACATTGATAGCGTAATCAACTGAATCGCCGATTGCTGAGAGTGCCTTGTCAAGTGCCTCTGCCTGTGGGATAGTTCTTGGGAATCCGTCAAGGATATATCCCTTTGCACAGTCATCAGCCTTGAATCTATCTATTACCAAGTCGACAACGAGCTCATCTGGTACAAGAAGTCCCTTATCCATGTACTCCTTTGCCTTTGCACCAAGCTCTGTGCCGTTCTTTATGTTCGCTCTGAATATATCTCCTGTTGAGATATGTGGTACGCCGTACTTTGCAGCGATCATCTTTGCCTGTGTTCCCTTGCCTGCGCCCGGTGCGCCTAACATGATTATCTTCATATATTCAACCTCCATTTTTTTGAACGTTTCCCATTCTTATCAAATACTATTCTCTCTATAATACACGAATAGGAAGTGTACTATACGGCACACTCCCATTCGTGTTTATTGCCACGTCATATTTTAGTCTAAAAGGAATCCCTGATAGTTCCTTACCAGCATACGTGACTCAATATTCTTAATTGTCTCTATAACAACACCTACAACGATGATAAGTGATGTTCCTCCAAATGAAACATTTGCTCCAAAGAAACCACTGAAGAACATTGGTATACATGCTACTATGATAAGTCCTACAGCACCTATAAATATGATGTAGTTTAAAATCTTATTAAGGTAATCCTGTGTTGACTGTCCAGGTCTTATACCAGGGACAAAACCGCCACTCTTCTTCATATTGTTGGCAATCTCCATTGGATTGAATGTGATCGCTGTGTAGAAATATGCGAAGAAGAACACAAGTAAAATATATACGATCAAACCGATCGATGCCCAAGGATAAGATCTGTTAAACCAGTAGCCCTGACTCATACCCTGGATTATCTTTGCTCCTACACCAGATGTCTTGATGTTGAACAGATTCACTACGATCTGTGGAACAGACAGTATGGATGATGCAAAGATGACCGGAATAACACCTGCAGTATTGACCTTAAGTGGAATATGAGAGGACTGTCCTCCCATCGTCTTTCTTCCTCTTACTGTCTTGGCATACTGTACAGGAATTCTTCTCTCTGCGCCCTGAAGTGCACATACAAATACTACTGTAATAACTACAACTGCAAGGATAATGAGCCCTACAAGTGTAAATCTTACAAAGTCTCTGCCCTTCATGAACTGTGTGTATAAATTCTTGAAGTCATTTGGCATTGTTGAAACGATGTTTATCAGAAGGATTACTGATATACCATTGCCAACACCCTTCTCTGTTGCTCTCTCGCCAAGCCACATTACTATAGCACTTCCTGCCGTAAGAATGACTACGATGCAAAGAACTGTCCAGAAGTTATAATTCTCAATGACTCCCTTGTTTCCAAATCCTACTACAAGACCAGCACTCTCAAGAATAGCAAGACCTACTGTCATATATCTTGTGATAGCGGTGATCTTCTTTCTACCATCTTCTCCGTCTTTCTGCAGTTCTTCCAAAGCCGGTATAGCAATGGTGAGAAGCTGTATGATGATGGAAGCTGTAATGTAAGGTGTTACCGACAATGCAAAGATCGACATCTGCTCGAACGATCCTCCGGTGAATGAACTGAAGATGTTCAGTGAATCACCGAGTGCATTCTGCATGTACTCTCTTATTGCATCCGCACTTATTCCCGGAACGGTAATCAGACTACCAAGTCTGACTACCACGAGAATGAAGAACGTATATAAAAGTCTTCTTCGTATATCCTGTACCTTAAATGCATTGATTAAGGTTTTGAACATATTACATCACCTCTGCTTTTCCGCCAAGAGCTTCAATTTTCTCAGCTGCTGACTTTGAAAAAGCATTAGCCTTAACATTGAGCTTTTTAGTTAACTCTCCATTTCCAAGAATCTTAACTCCATCACGAGGATTCTTAATGATACCTGCCTCTACTAATGTCTCAACAGTTACGTCTGAGCCATCCTCGAATCTCTCAAGAGCTGATACATTGATTGCAACGATCTCTTTGTGATTGATGCAATTAAAGCCTCTCTTAGGAAGACGTCTATATAATGGCATCTGTCCACCTTCGAAACCTGGTCTAGGTGATCCAGAACGTGCCTTCTGACCCTTATGTCCCTTACCTGCAGTCTTGCCATTTCCTGAACCATGTCCACGGCCTACACGGAAATTAGCACTGTGCTTTGAGCCTTCAGCCGGCTTTAATGTAGATAAATCCATGATCTGCGTATCCTCCTTCTCTTATACTTCCTCAACCTTTACCATATAACTTACCTGCTTAACCATTCCAAGTGTTGCAGCGTTATTTGGGAGCTCTACTGACTTATTAACCTTCTTAAGTCCAAGAGCCTCTACTGTCTTTCTATGCTTTGGTACAGCACCGATAGGGGACTTTACCAAAGTTACCTTTAACTTATCTGCCATCTTCTAATACCTCCTTAGTTAAGTATCTCATCAACAGATTTTCCACGAAGTCTTGCGATATCCTCTGGGTTCTTGATCTCTGTAAGGCCCTTGATTGTTGCAAGAACTACGTTCTGCTTGTTGTTTGATCCTAAGGACTTTGTACGGATGTTCTTATATCCTGCAAGCTCAAGTACGCTACGAGCAGGACCACCAGCGATGATACCAGTACCTTCTGGAGCTGTCTTCAGAAGAACTGAAGCACTGCCGAACTGTCCATTCCAGTCGTAAGGGATACTACCAACTTCATTTACAGGAACTGTAACTAAATGCTTTGCAGCATCCTCCTTACCCTTACGGATAGCTTCTGGAGTCTCAACTGCCTTGCCAACACCAACGCCAACGTGGCCATTTCTATCACCAACAACTACGAGAGCTGCAACTCTAGAATTACGTCCACCCTTAACAACCTTTGTTACACGCTTGATGGCAACAACTTTATCTTCTAACTCTAACTTACTTGCATCAATTATTTCACGCTTCATACGTTGTTCTTCCTCCTTACTAGAATTCCAGACCAGCTTCTCTCGCTGCATCTGCTAATGCCTGAACCTTACCGTGGTATACGAAACCGCCTCTATCATAGATAACAGTCTTGATACCCTTCTCAAGTGCTCTCTCAGCAATAACCTTACCAACGTAAGCTGCTGCATCAACATCATTTGTCTTCTCAAGCTCATCCTTAATAGCCTTCTCTGTTGTAGATGCTGCTACTAATGTCTTACCAACTGAATCATCAATAATCTGAGCGTACATATGATTATTACTTCTGAATACAGCTAAACGTGGTCTCTCTGTTGTTCCAGCTAAACGATTACGAACACGCATATGCTTCTTTACACGAATTGCGCTTCTTGATTCTTTATTAATCATCTTATCTCACTCCTTTATTATTTCTTACCAGTCTTACCAACTTTACGTCTGATAGTCTCATCCACATACTTGATACCCTTGCCCTTGTATGGCTCTGGTGCTCTCTTCTCTCTGATCTCAGCAGCGTACTGACCAACCTTTTCCTTGCTGATTCCGCTTACTATGATCTTGTTTCCATCAACTGATGTTTCGATACCATCTGGATCAACCATCTCAACTGGGTGTGAATAACCAAGAGCAAGAACAAGCTTATTACCCTGCTTCTGAGCTCTGTAACCTACACCGTTAACCTCAAGCTCCTTCTTGTAACCCTCTGTAACACCTACTACCATGTTGTGGATAAGTGTTCTTGTGAGTCCGTGAAGTGATTTCATCTTCTTTAAGTCGTTAGGTCTTGATACTGTGATTGTATCGCCGTCTAACTTTATATCCATTTCCGCAGGGAGAACTCTCTCAAGAGTTCCCTTTGGTCCTTTAACAGTCACTTTATTATTTTCTGCTATATCTACAGTTACGCCTGCAGGTACAGCGATAGGCATTCTTCCGATACGTGACATTTTGCCGTCCTCCTTTTACCAAATAAACGCAAGTACTTCTCCACCTACGTTCTGTTTTCTAGCTTCCTTATCTGTTAATACACCCTTGTTTGTGGAGATAATAGCAGTTCCAAGTCCACCAAGTACTCTTGGAAGCTCATCCTTGCTTGCGTATACTCGAAGACCAGGCTTTGAAATTCTCTTAAGACCTGTGATGATCTTCTCGTTCTTATCTGCACCATACTTCAATGTGATCTTGATTGTCTCGAACTTACCGTCCTCAACTATATCTACAGCCTTAACATATCCTTCTGATAAAAGTATGTCGGCAATAGCTTTCTTCATCTTTGAAGCAGGGATTTCTACTGTATCATGCTTTGCTGTATTAGCATTACGAATTCTT
This sequence comes from Coprococcus sp. RTP21428st1_C9_RTP21428_210409, assembly GCF_040227395.1. NCBI lineage: Bacteria > Bacillati > Bacillota > Clostridia > Lachnospirales > Lachnospiraceae > Coprococcus > Coprococcus sp. RTP21428st1_C9_RTP21428_210409. The sequence goes on along the minus strand of NZ_JBEHVV010000020.1, from coordinate 29,673 downwards.
GTAAGCATATCTGCAATTGGATCGCTCATTGACATAATAAATTTCCTCCTTCTTACTCTTACCAGCTTGATTTCTTAACGCCAGGAATCTGTCCCTTATATGCTAACTCACGGAAGCAGATTCTACAAATTCCATACTTCTTTAAAACTGAGTGTGGACGTCCACAAATGCTGCAACGTGTGTACTCTCTTGTTGAGAACTTCTGCTTGCGCTGCTGCTTAACTTTCATTGATGTCTTAGCCATTTCTCGAATCTCCTCCTTTATTATTTGCTATAAGGCATGCCGAACAGTGTAAGTAACTCACGAGCTTCCTCGTCAGTCTGTGCTGTTGTTACGCAAATTATATCCATACCTCTAACCTTATCTACCTTATCGTACTCGATCTCAGGGAAGATAAGCTGCTCCTTAATACCGAATGCGTAGTTACCTCTTCCATCAAATCCGTTTGGATTGATACCTCTGAAGTCACGTACACGTGGGAGTGCAAGATTTACAAGACGATCAAGGAACTCATACATCTTCTCGCCACGAAGAGTTACCTTACATCCGATAGGCATTCCCTCTCTCAGCTTGAAGTTAGCTACTGACTTCTTTGCTCTTGTTACAACTGCCTTCTGACCTGTGATTGTCTCAAGATCCTTGATAGCAGCGTCGAGAACCTTAGCGTTCTCTCTAGCTTCACCAACGCCCATATTGATAACGATCTTATCGAGCTTTGGTATCTGCATTACATTCTTATATCCAAATTTCTCAACCATGGCGCTCTTAATTTCAGCGTCATACTTTTCTTTAAGTCTACTCACCTAAGACGACCTCCTTCCAATTAATCTATCTTCTCTGTCTTGCCATCAACTTTGGCTACACGAACCTTATCCTTACCAGTTCCTTCAAAACCAACTCTAACTGGCTTGCCCTTGTAAAGATACATTACATTAGAGATGTCAAGTGGGGCTTCCATCTCGATGATTCCGCCCTGCTGGTTAGCCATGCTTGGCTTGCTATGCTTAAATACTTTGTTGATTCCTTCAACTACTACGGTACCATTCTTCTTATCTACTGAAACGACCTTTCCGCTCTTGCCCTTGTCCTTACCAGCGATAACCTGTACCATATCATCTTTCTTAATCTTCATTGTTGCCATAGTCACACCTCCTTATAATACTTCAGGTGCAAGTGATACGATCTTCATGAATTTCTTATCACGGAGCTCTCTTGCAACTGGTCCAAAGATACGTGTACCTCTTGGATTCATATCGTCTTTTATAATTACAGCAGCGTTCTCGTCAAACTTGATGTATGAACCATCCTTACGACGAGCGCCATGCTTTGTCCTAACTACAACGGCCTTAACTACATCGCCCTTCTTTACAACTCCGCCTGGTGTTGCATCCTTAACAGAGGCAACGATGATATCGCCGATATTCGCATATCTTCTAACTGATCCGCCTAACACTCTGATACAAAGTAACTCTTTTGCACCTGTGTTATCAGCAACTTTAAGTCTTGTTTCCTGCTGAACCATTTAATTTGCCTCCTTACTTTGCCTTCTCGATGATCTCAACAAGTCTCCATCTCTTATCCTTTGATAATGGTCTTGTCTCCATAACCTTTACTCTATCGCCAATCTTGCACTCGTTATTCTCGTCATGAGCCTTCAGCTTTACTGTTCTCTTTACAATCTTACCATAAAGAGGATGCTTAACATTATCTACGATAGAAACAACGATTGTCTTATCCATCTTGTCACTTGTAACTATACCAACACGTGTTTTTCTCAGATTTCTTTCCACAATAATTCCTCCTTCCAAGATAATTAAGCATTAGCCTTCTGGGCTATAACTGTCTGTATTCTTGCTATATTCTTTCTAACGTCCTTGATTCTGCTTGTGTTGTCAAGCTGATTTGTAGCATTCTGGAATCTCAGGTTGAATAATTCCTTCTTTGCAGCTACTAAATCTTTCTGGAGATCGTCAACGGACTTGCTATTTAATTCGTTCATAAAATCCTTAGTTTTCACTGCCTGCTACCTCCTCTAACTCTTCCTTTGATGCGATCTTACACTTAAGTGGAAGCTTGTGCATAGCGAGTCTGAGAGCCTCTTTAGCTACCTCCTCAGGTACGCCCTGAACCTCAAACATAACTCTGCCTGGCTTAACTACTGCTACCCAGTACTCAAGTGCTCCCTTTCCTGAACCCATTCGAGTCTCAGCCGGCTTTGCTGTAACTGGCTTGTCAGGGAAAATCTTGATAAATACCTTACCACTACGCTTCATATATCTTGTCATTGCAATTCTGGCTGCCTCGATCTGGTTTGACTTGATCCAAGCTGGCTCTAATGCTACGAGACCATACTCACCGTTTGTAATCTTATTGCCTCTAAGTGCCTTACCAGCCATTGTTCCTCTGAACTGCTTACGACGCTTTACTCTCTTTGGCATTAACATTATTTATTTCCCCCTTCCTTTACTGTCTTTGTTGGAAGTACTTCACCATGGTAGATCCATGTCTTTACGCCAACCTTACCATATGTTGTATCTGCTTCAGCAAATCCGTAATCGATATCAGCACGGAGTGTCTGAAGAGGAATTGTTCCCTCGCTGTAGAACTCTGTTCTAGCCATATCAGCACCGCCAAGACGACCTGAACATGCACACTTGATACCCTGTGCGCCTGACTTCATTGTTCTACCCATGCAAGACTTCATAGCCTTTCTGAATGCGATACGATTCTCAAGCTGTGCTGCGATGTTCTCTGCAACGAGCTGAGCGTCAGCATCCGGCTTCTTGATCTCCTTAACGTCGATAAAGAGCTTCTTATCTGTTAACTTCTGAGCGTCAGCCTTGATCTTCTCGATTCCGGCTCCACCCTTTCCGATTACTACTCCAGGCTTAGCTGTGTATAATACGATCTTTACATTCTTTGCTGATCTCTCGATCTCGATCTTTGAGATGTTTGACTTGTAAAGAGTTGTCTTTAAGTATTTTCTAAGGATCTGATCTTCTGCTAAGTTCTTAGCAAACTCGTCATTTCTCTTGTCAGCATACCAGTTTGAATCCCAATCTTTGATAATGCCGACTCTTAAACCATGAGGATTAACTTTCTGTCCCATATTTTACCTCCTATTTCTCGTCAAGCACGATTGTGATGTGGCTTGTTCTCTTCTCGATTCTATATGCTCTACCCTGTGCTCTTGGATGAACTCTCTTCATTGTAGGTCCCTTGTTAGCGTAACACTCTGCTACGTAAAGGTCCTCCTTCTTCATGCCATTGTTGTTCTCAGCGTTAGCAATAGCAGACTTCAAAAGCTTCTCTATAACGCTTGAGCCATATCTTGGGTTGTATTCTACGATAGCAAGTGCTGTCTGAACATCCTTACCTCTGATAGCATCAAGCACAAAACATGCCTTGGTTACTGATACTCTTGCGTATGAAACCTTAGCTGATGGTCTTGTATCTTTGTTCTCATTTCTGAGTCTCTTGTCATGGGATCTATGTCCTTTAGCCATTTTGAAAAGTCCTCCTTTCAAATATTCCTAATATTATCTTCTACCCTTCTTTTCGTCCTTACCATGACCTCTGTATGTTCTGGTAACTACGAACTCACCGAGCTTATGTCCTACCATATCTTCTGTTACATATACTGGTACGTGCTTTCTTCCATCATGAACGGCAAATGTGTGGCCAACGAATGATGGGAAGATTGTTGAACGTCTTGACCAGGTCTTTATAACTTCTGTCTTATTAGCAGCGTTTAAAGCATCTACCTTCTTAAGCAGATGTGCATCTGCGAATGGTCCTTTTTTTAATGAACGAGCCATATTTCTTCCTCCTTAACTATTTAACATTCTTACCGTCTCTACGTCTTACGATCAACTTATTAGACTGCTTGTTCTTCTTTCTTGTCTTGAGACCCATTGCTGGCTTGCCCCATGGAGTAGAAGGACCTGGACGACCGATAGGTGCTCTACCTTCTCCACCACCATGTGGATGGTCATTAGGGTTCATGACAGAACCACGAACTGTTGGTCTAACGCCCATATGACGCTTACGACCGGCTTTACCAATGTTAACAAGGCCATGCTCGATATTTCCTACCTGTCCAACTGTTGCTCTACAGATAATCGGAACCATTCTCATCTCGCCTGATGGAAGTCTAAGTGTTGCATACTTTCCTTCCTTAGCCATGAGCTGTGCAGCGTTTCCTGCTGAACGAACTAACTGTCCGCCCTTACCTGGGTAAAGCTCGATGTTGTGTACCTGAGTACCAACTGGAATATTCTGAAGTGGAAGACAGTTACCAACCTTGATCTCTGCCTCTGCGCCATTCATCAGCACATCGCCAACTGCAAGCTTGAAAGGAGCAAGGATGTATCTCTTCTCTCCATCTGCATAGAACAGAAGTGCAATATTTGCTGATCTGTTTGGATCATACTCGATTGCAGCTACTGTTGCTGGAATACCATCTTTGTCATTTCTCTTGAAATCTATTATTCTATACTTTCTCTTAGCACCACCACCGTGATGTCTTACTGTTATCTTACCCTGATTGTTACGACCGGCTGTCTTGCTTGTTGAAACAACGAGTGACTTCTCTGGAGTTGTCTTTGTGATCTCTGAGAAATCAAGGCCAGTCATATTTCTTCTGGAAGGTGTATATGGGTTATATGTCTTAATTCCCATTGTTGTTCTCCTTTCGGTTCAATTTATTCTCACGCTTTGATTGCGTATACAACTAATGTGATGAGCAGCTATACTGTGCAGCCACCCACGGCTATATCTTAAAGTCCCTCGAAGATCTCGATGTCCTTGCTGTCAGCTGTAAGCTGAACGATAGCCTTCTTGTACTTTGCTGTGTTACCAAGTGTCATACCACGTCTCTTGACCTTACCGTCATTGTTCATTGTGTTGACCTTTGCAACCTTTGTTCCCTCGAACATCTTCTCTACAGCTTCCTTAACCTGTGACTTGTTTGCTTCTGGATGAACAAGGAATGTATATTTCTTCTCAGCCATAGCGTTCATGCTCTTCTCTGTGATCACTGGCTTAAGTATAACGTCATAATATTTGATATCTGCCATTATGCGTACACCTCCTCAATTGCTGCAACTGCTTCCTTAGTAAGAACAAGCTTCTCATACTTGAGAATATCGTATACGCTAAGTGAATTAGCTACTGTTGTCTTAACTGTTGGAATGTTGTTTGCTGAAAGAACAACGTTATTGTTCTTATCCTTTGTTACTACAAGAGCCTTAGGAGCTGAAAGCTTTGCAAGGATCTTTGCAAATACGCTTGTCTTAGCCTCCTGAAGATCAAGCTTGTCAACTACTACCAGCTTGTTCTCAGCAACCTTTGATGAAAGTGCTGACTTCATAGCAAGCTGCTTCTCTTTCTTATTCATCTTAACTGAATAATCTCTTGGCTTTGGTGCGAATACAACTCCGCCGCCTGTCCACTGTGGAGATCTTGTTGAACCCTGTCTAGCATGACCAGTTCCCTTCTGTCTCCAAGGCTTTCTTCCACCACCAGAAACTTCTGAACGTGTCTTAGCGCTCTGTGTTCCCTGACGGTTGTTGGCTAACTGACCAACTACAGCCTTATGCATTATATGCTCATTTATTTCTACACCGAAAACTGCATCATTGAGCTCTAATGTCTCAACTTCTTTGCCTTCAATGTCATAAACCTTAACTGATGCCATTGTTGTCTCTCCTTTCCAAAGCCCTACTTACCAGACTTTACTGTATCTTTAATCATAACCAATGACTTCTTTGGTCCTGGAACAGCGCCCTTAACCAAGATTACATTGTTCTCAACATCTATTTTAACTACCTCAAGGTTCTGGATTGTAACTCTTACGCTACCCATATGTCCAGGCATCTTCTTGCCCTTGAATACTCTACCTGGAGTAGTTGCAGAACCGTTTGAACCTGCATGTCTGTGATACTTTGAACCATGTCCTGAAGGACCTGACTTAAGGCCGTGTCTCTTAAGACCGCCTGCGTATCCCTTACCCTTTGACTTAGCAGTAACATCAATCTTGTCGCCAGCAGCAAATACGTCTGCCTTGATCTCTGCGCCAAGCTCGTACTCAGCAGTGTTCTCAAGTCTGAACTCTCTATAGAAAGCCTTTGGAGTTGTTCCTGCCTTCTTAGCATGACCAACCTCTGCCTTACCAGCACCATGTGGATTTCTGATAACTTTCTTTCCTGATACGTCCTTTGTTGTTACTCTTTCCTTCTTCTCGCCGAATCCTACCTGAATTGCATCGTAACCGTCATTCTCAACTGTTTTGATCTGGGTTACAACACATGGACCAGCCTGCAATACTGTAACTGGTGTTAATACACCGTTCTCGTCGAAAATCTGTGTCATTCCGACTTTTGTAGCTAATATAGCCTTCTTCATTTCTGTTTCCTCCTAATTTAATTCACAGCGGATTGCATCTGCAATCATACTAAATTACATCCGAAAATGCATTAGGTACTGTTATTTAATTGTTTCTGCGGTTTGTTTTAAATTAGTCCGCATCTAATTGGGTTTCTTTTGAATTGCTGTCTGACTTTGATTATTTCATCTTAACATCGATGAACACGCCAGCGGACAGATCGATCTTCTGTAATGCATCAATTGTCTTCTGAGTTGGTGCTACAACATCGATAAGTCTCTTATGAGTTCTCTGCTCAAACTGCTCTCTTGAGTCCTTGTACTTATGAACTGCTCTTAAGATTGTGATCTTCTCAATCTTAGTAGGCATTGGAACTGGTCCGCTTACCTTTGCGCCAGTCTTCTTAACTGTATCAACAATCTGTGCTGCTGCCTTGTCGATAAGTTTGTGGTCATAAGCCTTAAGTGTAATTCTCATAATCTGATTTGCCATAAAAAAAGCCGCCTCCTTTTCGCACTTAATCTTAGTACAACAAGCGGTGACTGTACACTCTCCCGTGTGTGTCCTAAGTTAAAACCCAGAACCATCACGTCGTTTCTGTCCTCTTGACAGACGGTTATATTGTACAGTGACTTGTCGCCAGTTTTGTAAATTGACATTCGCTCCACGAAAAACCTGCGTCATATATGTACGCAGCAACCTCCGCTTCTCAGCTATCATGCCACAGTATGTTTGATTATATACTAGGGATTTCTTTAAATCAAGAGGTTTTTTTAATTTTTTTATGTTTTTTTGAATTTTTTTAACGGGTATTTACAGGGTATCACTCGCCAGATTCACTCAGCTTGAATGTCCTCTTCATCTTAATCCCCTTGTTCTCCCATATCTCAAACTTCGAAAAGCTTAAGATGAACCCGTAATCTGTATGGTAACCATAATTCTCCATCGCAAACCCAGGGAATCTGCTTCGAATCGCATCGAGCAGCTCTGCCATATCATCTATCTTATATCCCCTGCCCGTCATATACTCATATGCAAATGTGTCTATCTCCTCCCTGTCATCGACCAACGTCAGCTTTGTCACGCCATTCTCATCGGTATAAACCTTCACTCCACTCACATTATTCTCCACAAATGTATCAAGATGAGTATAGCCATAATTTCTGACATCAAAATCCGGGTATCTTCTCACAACGCCTTCATACACCTGTTCCATGACAGCATCTCTTCCCTGTCCTTTATAATAGGAAGAAACCGAATATATCTCCTTTGCTATATCACCTATATCCGGTATATCAGCAGTGCATTTTCCTCCGGCAAGAACATCTATATACATATATCTCTGGGCGCTGTTCACAAGGATTTTGTCTGCGTCACATGGACCGGCAACCACAACCTCTATATCCGTGAGCCTCAGCTTGTTGAGAAGCGGTACTGTCAGACTGTCCCCCGTTGCTATATATATGCGCTCTGGCTTTGAAAGCGCAGCATCCGCCATAACCTCCACGGCCAGCGCAACCATCGCCGATGACACCTTATACTCTCCGTGCATGCAGTCCTGTATTCTGAACCTCCCTGCACTCTCCATAAAGCTGTCATCGTCTTTGTCGGAATTAAACATCTTGCAGATCACAAGCTTGTCCGTTCTGATTATATCCTCATATATAACAGGCACAGCCTTTGCCTCTATGCTATCACAATCTATATACAGCGCAGCCCTCATGATATCCTCCTTAATAATATTCCACAACCATCACACACACAACAAACCACAGGTTTAATCCAATTATATCCTGCCATCCACCTTAATCATCTCCATCAGAGTCTGTCTGAATCCAAACTCCTCACAAAGTGCTTCCGCATCCTTAAGAGCCTTCTTTCTCCTGTCCGGAGATACATTTTTCTTCACAGCTCTTATGAGCAGATTTTTAGGCGAATGTGCAATGTCTATAAATTCCATTATATCAGTCTTATATCCACACGCCTCAAGCATATGTCCACGGATGGAATCTGTTGCCAGCGCAGCTATCCTCTCCTTTATGATACCGTATCTTGTCAGCGCAACCAGTTTATCAGAATGCATCTGTTTATTCAGCTCATGCTGGCAGCAAGGCACGGACAATATATACTGTGCGTTCCAGCAAATGGCATTGTACAGCGCATAGTCCGTGGCAACATCACACGCATGCAGCGTCATGACCATATCCACATCCACATCCGTCTTATACCCATTTATATCCCCAAGTTCGAATTTTAGTCCGGTATATCCAAACTGTTCCGCCAGCGCATTGCAGTCTTTTATCACCTGCTCCTTGAGATCCAGGCCGGTTATATGGACATCAAGCCCCTTAACCTCATGCAGATAATAATAAACTATAAATGTCAGATACGATTTGCCGCATCCAAAATCTACTATATTAATAGAAGGTTTGTTGTAGCTCTTCATGACATTGTCCACGATCTCCGCAAATCTGTTGATCTGCTTAAACTTGTCATACATGGAGTGCACAACCTTGCCATCCTTTGTAAATATGCCCAGATGGGTAAATACAGGGATATCCATTCCCTCTTCAAGTATGTATTTCTTTCTTCGGTTGTTTCCCTGAACAGTTATGAGTTTATTCTCCGTGTGCCTCTTATTCACAGCTATTTTGCCCTTCTTTGAGATCTTCACATCCCACTCCTCCCGGGCCGAGAACATGTTTATCTGTCTGAATCCATCCCGCAGATCTCCGGCCAGTGCTTCTTCAAGCTCGTCCTCATCTATATTCTGGTGGAACACCTGCTTCTCCGTATACCTTTCTATCTGAAAGCACCTTTTACCGCCTATGATTTTTCTCTCAAATACCACTTTTCTATATTCACCGCGTCCGCCACTGAGGATAATCTTGTGGGGATCACTCTGTACCATCTCTTCTATTAATTCTTTTATACTTATATCTGCCATTATTCCAACTTCTCCATTACCAACAATCTGTATCGTCATTAATCTCTGTCATCAATCTATGCACACAGCAGCCTTGACGCAGTGCTTTGATACAAGTATAATCTATAGGATATATTTTTTGAAGTTATTTTTATAAGGAAGGATTACATATATGTGGATAGCAGATGGATGGAAGGATTATGAAGTTATTGACTGCTCTGACGGAGAAAAGCTTGAGCGTTGGGACAAATACACTCTGCTCAGACCAGATCCCCAGGTTCTGTGGAGCACTCCAAAGAAAAATCCTGCATGGAATAAACTGAACGGACATTATCATAGAAGCAACAAAGGCGGCGGAGAATGGGAGTTTTTCAGCCTGCCTAAGCAGTGGACGATAAATTACAGGGATCTGACTTTCAATCTGAAGCCATTCAGCTTCAAGCACACTGGTCTGTTCCCTGAGCAGGCTGTCAACTGGGACTGGTTCAGCGAACTGATAAAGAACTCACCTAAAAAGGATATTAAGGTGTTGAACCTGTTCGCATACACAGGGGGCGCAACATGCGCAGCCGCCAAAGCCGGAGCTGCAGTCACCCATGTTGATGCATCCAAGGGAATGGTTACCTGGGCAAAGGAAAACGCAGCATCATCAGGGCTCGCCGACGCACCGATCAGATGGATAGTTGACGACTGTGTGAAATTTGTCGAAAGAGAGATCAGACGAGGCAACAAATATGACGCGATCATCATGGATCCTCCTTCATACGGCAGAGGACCAAAGGGTGAGATATGGAAGATCGAAGAGAAGATCCATCCTTTCATCAAGCTCTGCAGCCAGCTTCTCTGTGACAAGCCGCTTTTCTTCCTTGTAAATTCATATACAACAGGTCTCGCGCCTGCGGTGCTCACATATATGATATCCACAGAGGTAAAGAGCAGATTTGGCGGACATGTTGTGGCAGATGAGATCGGACTTCCTGTCACAGAGACAGGTCTTGTTCTTCCTTGCGGTGCCGCCGGAAGATGGCAGAGATAACAACGGATCGGTCGAGGCAGATACATTTTGCAGATAAACTAAAAGCAGGAATATGAAACCCAGCAAACTTCGTTATAGGGGCTCATATTCCTGCTTTTTTTAATTTTTCAGCTTCTTAATTTCAGCTTTTTTGTCACGTAATTTAGTCCTTTACACCGTCACATCCACATACTCCAGACGTATGACCTTCTCCAGATCCGCAGGGGCTATCTCTATCTGATACCCAACCTTACCCGCACTCACATACATCTTATCAAGATTTTCAGCACTTGCATCTATCGTGGTCCTGAAAAACTTCTTCATACCGATAGGTGAGCAGCCGCCATGTATATATCCGGTAAGAGGGAGGAGTTCCTTTGCCTTGAGCATATCTATCGACTTCTCTCCCACAGCCTTCGCAGCTTTCTTGAGATCAAGTTCCTCCTTGACAGGAATTACAAACACGTAATTTGCGCCGGACTTCGCAACGGTCACCAGGGTCTTATACACATACGCAGGATCCTGTCCAAGTATGGCAGCAACCTTCTCTCCATTCGTCTCGCCCGTCTCCACATAACAATAATGGTTGTACTTTATCTTCTTGCTGTCAAGTATGCGCATGACATTTGTCTTTTCCTCAGTCTTTGCGTTCTTATTCTTATCTTTCATGTTCCAGTTCATCTCCTTGTCATCAAATGCACTAAGCGCCCCAACCTTGTCTATTGAAGATTGAAGCGCTGTATGCATGTCTATTGTATTCTCCGGCTTTATCTTAATCTGCCGTACATAACTTTATCTGTCTTCCATCGGCAGATACTCTTTGTGTGTTCCCACATACTTATATGCAGGTCTGATGATCTTGCCGGCATTGACAAGCTCCTCTATTCTATGCGCCGACCATCCTGCAATACGTGCGATGGCAAATATAGGAGTAAACAGCTCGATAGGGATACCGAGCATCGTATATACAAATCCACTGTAGAAGTCTACATTTGCCGATATAGGCTTGCCGCTGCGTCTTCTGGCCGCAAGCAGTCTTCCTGATATCTCCTCAACCTTCTTGTACAGCTCAAATTCCTTTGTCCTGCCCTTCTCCTGGGCAAGTCTCTCTGCATATCCCTTGAGTATCCTAGCTCTAGGATCTGAGTTGGTGTATACCGCATGACCCATTCCATATATAAGGCCTGAATGGTCAAAGCCATTCTTGTCAATAAGTCCTGTGAGATATTTCTCCAGTGCAGCCTCATCATCCCAGTTCTTGACATGGCTCTTGAGGTCATCAAACATCTGCTGAACCTTGAGGTTTGCACCACCATGCTTAGGTCCCTTCAGCGATCCAAGTGAACTTGCAACTGCAGAATATGTGTCTGTTCCTGTCGACGATACTACATGAGTTGTAAATGTGGAGTTATTACCACCACCATGCTCAGCGTGTATAACCAGACATATGTCAAGCACCTGCGCCTCAAGCTCTGTATATTTCTTATCCGATCTGATAAGCCTCAGGAAATTCTCTGCAGTGGAAAGCCCCGGCTTCGGATTGTGTATTACAAGACTCATGTCGTGGAAATAGTGCTTGTAGCCCTGATAACCATATGCGGCGATCACAGGGAACTGTGCTATCAATTCCATACACTGTCTGAGAACATTCTCAATGCTTATATCATCCGGATTATCATCATATGAATAGAGTGTGAGAACACATCTCTGCAGAACGTTCATCATATTCTTGCTTGGTGCTTTGAGGATAACATCTCTTGTAAACTTTCTAGGAAGCTCCCTGTAGCACTCCATCATCTCAACAAATCTCTTAAACTGCTGCTCATTTGGAAGCTTTCCAAACAACAGAAGATACATAGTCTCCTCAAATCCGAATTTACTTCCGTGAAAACCTCTCTCGAGATCCTCAACATTGTACCCTTGATAATACAGACGACCATCAGTCGGCACTCTCTCTCCATCTATTACATCATATCCTATGACATCAGATATCTCTGTGAGTCCCGTGAGTACACCTTTTCCTGTGGAATCTCTGAGGCCTCTCTTGACATCATAATTGACATAGAGGTTCTGGTCTATCTTGCCAGATTCTGTACAATAACCTGTAAGCTCATCCAGTATTCTGTTATATTCCTCGCTGTTTCTTTCCAAACCTCATGTCTCCTTCCTTTATCCAATCCCTGTTCATCATCCCGGAGCTTCTCCGGATCTTATCAATAAACTATATCAACTCACCACAGTTTATCAAAAAAACTCCATTTTCGCAAGAAAGACAGCAATAAATTTGATTTATTCCTGTCTTTTCGCCAAAATTATTTAATTTCAAAATATTTCTGCCTAAATTTCAATAATATATCTCTCATAGGCATTTATGATCGTCGTGTCCTCGTATTTTGATTCGCGGACAAAATCTCTTCCATAATTTATATGCACATGGCCATGGACAAAATACTTAGGTCTGTACTCCTCCATAAGCGTTCTGAAACACTTAAAACCTGTATGTGGGAGATCCTCGGAATCATTTATCCTGTATGCAGGCGAATGGGCAACAAGTATGTCAAAGCCCTTGTTCCTCATGATCTTAAACCTGAGTTTCCGTACTCTTCTGGCCATCGCACGCTCGGAATACTGATGATCCGCACCACCAAACTTGTATTCCATCGAACCGCCAAGTCCCAGAATTCTGACACCCTTATACACATAAAGCTTGTCGTCTATGCACTCGCAGCCCCCCGGCGGTGTATCCTTGTAGCACACGTCGTGATTGCCATGGACATAGAGAACGGGCGCATGACTGAATGTCGCAAGGAACGACAAATACTGTGGCGATAAATCGCCACAGGATATTATCAGGTCTATTCCCTCGACCTTACTCTTATCAAAATAATCCCACAAATACTTGGATTCTTCATCCGCCAACAACAAAATCTTCACGTATCTATTCCCCTGTACTACAGTATACCTTCTCCGTAGGAGATTTATCTTATTTCACTTCCGGAACCGACTTGAGCTCCAGACTCTCCGGTGTGTCTATACCCTGAAGTGCAACTACCGTCTTTGCCTCATCGACAAGATCGTCCTCTGTAGGGAGCATGCCCACTACATTCTCAGCAAGCCAATCCATCTTGAGTATATCTTCATGGAGCATCGCTCCGTCATCTTCATTTCTCACTATTCCGTTCTGGGATGTAAGCTTTCCGCTGAACGGTGTGATAGCGCCCTCTCTTATGAGGTTTGTCATAACCGATATGAGCTTCTGTGTTCCGGCCGGAAGGTGCTTTGAGCATATGACGTCAACTATTCCCGCTGACATACCCCACCAGTAGCTTATCGCATTGCTGGTCTCGTTCTTCTCCTCCTGCTTCCAGTTGCCCTCCAGTATGGATCTAAGGATCCTCTCATAGAATGCACCCCAGTTGTAGAAAGGCATGGCAAGGTTGACGACCTCTCCATTCTGATCATAGTGATAAAGTCCGAAGTTTCGTGACGCATCATCCGGCATGATCATGTCTCTATCGGATATATATGTTATTCCATTTCTCTCGAAGAACTTCTGTGGATCAGCATTCTTAACCTTCGTCCACTGCAGATATATCTTTGCCCTAGGGTTGACCATCCTTGCTCCGATGGCAAATGCATTGATGTTCGCTGTTGTTCCGAATATCGGATAATCAGCTACATATCCTATCTGTCCGTCAGCACAAAGGCTTCCCGCTATCATACCGGTGAGGAACTTCACCTCGTACATTCTTGCATAATAGGTACGCACATGGCTGTTCGCAAGGCTGAGGGAACAGTTAAGTATCTTTATCTCCGGGTGGAGCACTGCAGTCTTAAGAGCCTCAGGAAGCATCTCAGGCCCTGTCGTAAATATCACATCATACTTCTCATCCACAAGTCTTCCAAGGCACTCTGTCAGCTTGGCAGGTGTATCCACATTACAGAAGGTTCTGCTGTCGACAGAATCTCCGAGTTTATTCTCCATGTCCATTCTACCCAGTTCATGGCTGTATGTCCAGACCGAGTTGGCTGGCGACTTATCATACACAAATGCCACCTTCAGGTTCGAAGGGCCTGATGGCTTTATAACCCTGTCGAGTATGGACTTCTTAGGCTCCACAGGATCAAGCTTTGGAAGAACCGTCTTATCCTTCTTCTCATTTGTGAGGACTATCTCATTCCATACCTTGTCAACACTGTCCTTCACCTGGGATGTAGTCATGTTCTTAAGAGCTTCATAGCCATACACATTGAGGAATACAAGCATGGCATCGTCCACTGTTATAGTAAGCTCCTCATTGCCCTTCTTAGCAAGATAAGCCTTCTCAAATGCGAGATGTGCCGAGTTGAAATCCAGTCTCTCATCCTCTGTGAAAACCGCATCCTTAGTGATCCCTATGAACTCCCTGAGCTTATCATATCCACCGAGCTGTGAGAAATATACATAGTTGATCCCCGTCTGCTTGTGGAAATCTATAAATTCAAAATATATCTTATTCTCAAGTGAGTCGGTCCTTCTAGGTATCTTTCTTGTAACCATGGCAGGAACTGAGTCCGCACCAAAGTATTTGAGCACACTCACTCTCTTATTTCCTTCTACTACATAGAATTTGTTCATATACTCATATACCTTTATCGGGTCATGTATACCTTCCTCTATGTGGGACTCACACAATGCGGTCCATTTCATTCCAAATTCAGTATGATAATCCAATATAGGCATAAAATTACTAGCAAACGCCGTCGTCCTTGCAGCGGTAGCGGTTCCAACCACGCGGTCAAGCGATATGGTCTGGAGACCAAGATTCACCTCACCCACAGTGTCGGATGGTGATATTATTTCATCCAAAACCGGAAGATATGGATATTCATTTTTTGCTACGGCTGCCTGATATCTCTTCTCACCAAGCTTCTGAGCCCTTAAATATTCGTTTGCTGACATACTATCACTCTCCTTATTCAAGACCATATAGTAATACTATAAAATTCAATAATCAAGAATTTGTTTCCTTCCGATCCGCCAAAATTATCTGCCTTTCAACTGCATGTTTTGTGAATTATGTATAAACCGCATTGTATGTTATGCATAATTACCACTTGATTTTTTTCGTAACATGCTGTATTATATTATTAAATTCAGAAGATTTCACATATTTTCGAACTTAATGTCGGTGTGTGTGAATACCAATATACTTAAGGAGTCTGGCTAATACACTTCCACCAGGCTCCTTTTTATTGTAGCATCTATTCTGTTCTTTTACAGCATTCCCCATCAAAATTCATTGATTTCGACTGCATCATTGTTCATCTTCCCTGTATGCGTCAAATGTAACCTTTATGTCAGTTCCCTTACCTGGTTCACTGTCCATATCAAGCTGTGCATTGTTGCGGGCAACTATATGCTTTACTATGGCCAGGCCAAGTCCTGTGCCACCTGTGGACTTCGATCTGCTCTTGTCCACTCTGTAGAATCGTTCAAATATCCTCTCCTGATGCTCCTTCGGGATTCCTATTCCCGTATCCTTCACCCTGAGTATAACCTTGCCATCCTCTGCCTTTACAGATACATCCACACTTCCATTCTTATTGTTATATCTGATGGCGTTGTCTGTGAGGTTATACACAAGCTCCTCCATCATCATCTTGTTCGCATATATATATCCGTGACTGCCATCATAGCTGAGTGTCACACTGTTCTTCTCTGCGTTTATCGCCAGCATATCCGTGGCTGTTCTGGCTATGACCGCCAGATCGATCTTCTCCATCAGTGGCGCATCCTCAGATACATCCAGCTCTGACAGTCTGATTATGTCATTGATGAGGGTGAGAAGTCTGTTGGAGTTCTTGTGGATCTCAGTTGCAAAATGATGTACATCCGCCTCGGTGGCCATACCTGTCTCGATAAGCTCCGAATACCCCGATATGGATGTGAGCGGCGTCTTGAGCTCATGTGATACATTTGCCGTGAACTCCTGTCTCATCTGTGAGCTCTTCACTATATCCGCATGCTGCTTCTGTATCATATCTATAAATGGCCGCATCTCCTTGTACGCAACTATGTGGGTATCGTCGTCCAGACTGTTTGCCATCTGCTCTATTGGTTTCAATATGTTTCTGGTCAGATAGTGTGTCACTATGATGGTGACACAGACCAGGATCGCCATCACCACCAGCATGACCGGCACAGCCGCAAGGAACATACTGATTACATTGTTGGTCTCCCTCGCTATTCTCAGCACCCTTCCAGACTTGAGCAGTATCGCATAGTAATATGTGCTCTTATTGAGGGTTTCCGACTTTCTTATAACCTGTCCATCACCATTTTCAAATGCCTCTGCTATCTCTGGTCTGTCAAGGTGGTTCTGCATGGAAGTCTCATCGGCCTGATTGTCATACAGAACACTGCCGTCAGGCGCTATAAGCGTCAGTCTGAGGTCATTGGTATCCACGCTTGCATACACACCGGTGTCATCCGCGTCGAAATCTCCGGTATTCTTAAACACCTCAGCATAGCCCTTCAGATCCCTTATGATCTCTGCCTTGTACACCTCATAGAATATGAATGTCGACAGAACCATGGTCACCGCTATGGCCACCAGTGAAAAGATGATAAACTCCAGATTGATAACCTTTTTCAGTCTTTTATCGTCTCTCTTACCCATATGCTACTCCATCTTATACCCTACATTTCTAACTGTCTTTATCATATTACCTGCTTCGCCAAGCTTCTGTCTCAAAGTCTTGATATGCATATCAAGGGTTCTGGATTCGCCCTCGTAATCCGTTCCCCACACATCCGACATGATTGTGTCTCTGTGAAGAACTATTCCTGCATTCACCATGAGAAGCTTTAAGAGTTCAAACTCCTTGAAGGTAAGCTCACACAACTCGCCGCCCACATGCACCTCGCGTCTCTCTGAATCAAGGGTTATATCCCCGAGTACCAGCTGCTTGTCATCCTGCAGCGCCCTGCTTCTTCTGAGCAGCGCCTTGACCCTGGATATGAGCTCCATCACGCCAAATGGCTTGGTGAGGTAATCATCCGCTCCTATATCCAGTCCCTTGACCTTGTCAAGCTCTGTAGTCTTGGCTGTCACAAGGATAATCGGAACTCTGACAGTATCAGGTCTGCTCCTGAGCTTCTTCACAATCTCAAGACCATCCATGTCAGGGAGCATGATATCCAAGAGTACCAGATCAGGGACCTTCTCCACAGACCTTGAGAAGAAGGATTTCGCATTCTCAAACTCCTCCACCACATATCCGCTGTTTTTCAAAGCAAACATCTCTATCTCTCTTATATTCTTATCGTCTTCTACAATATAAATATGTACTGCCATTTTGTCTCCTTTCCCTATACAATACCACTTTCATTTACATGCATATTGCATTTTATTTTTATCATTATTTTTTATATAAATGCACGCCAGATATCACTTCAGCTTGTATATCTCTCTGTAATATGTGTACATGCTCTGGAAATCTATGTTGGAATCTTTCTTCATGTTGTCCAGATATTCATGTGTATCAAAGTTGTCTGATTTTAACTGGAGCATTGCCACCGCCACGTTGGAACAGTGGTCTGCAACTCTCTCATAGTTGTTGATAAGATTCTCCAGTGATATTCCGAGCTCAATGGTACATTTGCCCTTCTGAAGTCTCTTGATATGCTGCTTCTTAACCGCACTGTTGAGCTCATTAATTGCTTCCTCAAGCGGCTCCACATGGGATGCCTCCTGAAGGTCTTCTTTGTCATAAGCCTCCACAGTCATGCTGACTATGTTCTGAACTGCATCCTTGTATACACCAAGTTCTGACTTTGCCTTTTCTGAAAAGGACGCGCCCGCCTCATTCATCTTCCTACATATATCCGCTATGGTTATGGCGTGATCAGACATTCTCTCAAGGTCACCTATGACATGAAGTCCGATCGACACCTTCTGGCTGTCCTCATGGGAGAGCTCCTTGCTGCTGAGCTTTACCATATAAGAACCGACCTCATCCTCATAGGTATCTATGATGCCCTCAAGATTCTCAACCTTATCCCTGACCGTTTCATCATAATTATCAACCAGTGACAGTGCCATATCAACACTGTTCTTTGAAAGCTGAGCCATGTATTTTACGACCTCTATACAGTGTCCAACAGCAAATGCCGGTTTCTCAAGGAATCTGGCATCCAGACGCTTGAGCATCTCCAGCTCTGCAGGAGTATTCCTCTCCACCTCGTCCTTATCTCTGACAGTGAGCGTTGCAAGCTTCTCAAGTCCACCTGAGAACGGAAGCAGAAGAAGTGTCGCTGCAACGTTGAACACACTGTGTACAACAGCTATACCAGCTGCATTTGCAGAATCATTCAGGAACTGGAAGTGTATAAATGAATTGGCTGTATAGAACACCACCATGAACACCACTGTTCCTATAATGTTGAAGTACAGATGCACAAACGCCGCTCTTTTGGCATTCTTCTTTGTTCCTATGCATGATATAAGTGCAGTTACACAGGTTCCTATGTTCTGACCCATGATGATAGGGATCGCCGTCCCAAATGATACAGCCCCGGTTGCACACAGCGCCTGGAGTATACCTACAGATGCCGAAGAACTCTGTATGATGGCTGTTATCAACATTCCCACAAGCATTCCAAGGAATGGATTGGAGAACATGGTGAGTATATTCGTAAATTCCGGTACATCCTTAAGTGGAGCAACCGCACCGCTCATCATCTCCATACCGAACATAAGCACTGTAAATCCAAGAAGTATTCCACCTATATCGTGCTTCTTCTCAGACCTGGTGAACATGAGAAATATTATTCCTATTACTGCGAGTATAGGTGAAAAGGATGAGGGTTTCAACATATTAATAAATATATTGTCACTCTGTATTCCTGTAAGGCTGAGTATCCATGATGTTACTGTTGTTCCTATATTTGCACCCATGATGATACCCACTGCCTGTCTCAGCTTCATGATGCCTGAGTTTACAAGTCCAACCACCATAACTGTGGTCGCCGATGATGACTGGATCACTCCTGTCACCGCAGCGCCCAGCAGAACACCCTTTATAGGTGTTGATGTGAGCTTTTCCAGTATCTTCTCCAGCTTACCGCCAGCCGTCTTGGCAAGGCCATCTCCCATCACGTTCATTCCATACAGGAACATTGCAAGTCCGCCCAGAAGGGATAACACATTGAAAATATCCATATCTTTTGTCTCCTTATTACATTTCCAATTACTTCTGTATAAGGACTTGTATACACAATATCCCTTTTACAGCGTCTGTTTTATCAGAGTCTATTGTAAAAGGGATATGTAAAATGTGAGATATGTGTATGTAAAATCTGTGTAAATTTAAAATCTATGTAAAATCCTGCAAAATATTTGGCACAGTTTTGTGGTATCACATAGACCTTTTTTCTGTTTTCATCTGTTTATTTGCTTCCGAGAGGCTCATTTATGAGCAGATACACCGCACTTCCAAGCATTCCTACCAGGAACATGCCATAACCGCCACATATGAACATCAGCTTTGCGAATGATACATCTCCCAGCACAGGGAGCATGTGGAGCAGCAATGCTGCAGCACATCCCGCAAGTCCGCACACCACCATGCTGACTGTTATGAAAAGTTTCATATTGCCTATACCTGTTCTGTGTGACAGTTCATTTATCTTCGTACATACCCACTTCATAGAAATCACCTCTTTTCGTCCATGACTCAATCATCAGTCTATATGTTCTCCTGTTATCGAGAAGAGTACCCACTCTGATATATTCGTTGCGTGATCGCCAATCCTCTCAAGATACTTGGCAACCATAAGAAG
This sequence comes from Coprococcus sp. RTP21428st1_C9_RTP21428_210409, assembly GCF_040227395.1. Lineage (NCBI taxonomy): Bacteria > Bacillati > Bacillota > Clostridia > Lachnospirales > Lachnospiraceae > Coprococcus > Coprococcus sp. RTP21428st1_C9_RTP21428_210409. The sequence goes on along the minus strand of NZ_JBEHVV010000020.1, from coordinate 9,520 downwards.
GTCACAAGCCTGCTCTCCATCATCCGAATTCTCATGTATCATTGTGATGAGTTCATTCTTGACCTTGTCAAAAAGATCATCGACGACATCGTCATGCTCTATTACACTCTTTGCCTTTTTCTCATCTGCGTTGACATATGCCTCTATGCTTGATACCAGCATGACGATCGTCTCTTTTGCCATCTGCTGTATGTGCTCAAGCTTCTTTATATATGGTGTGCCAGCCATGCACAGTGTGAGTTCTGATATATCTGAGGCGTGATCTCCGATCCTCTCCATATCCGTTATCATCTTGAGTGCTGCGGATATATTTCTCATATCCCCGGCAACCGGCTGCTGGGTAAGGAACAGCTTGAGGCACAGATTCTCAATCTCTCTCTCCTGATGGTCGATGGCGTCATCCGCCTCGATCGCCTTCTTTGCGAGCTCTGTGTCCTGGGCCACGAGAGCCTTGATCGCTGTCTCTATCGCCTGCTCGATCATAGTTCCCATCTCTATCATCTCTGCATGGAGCTTTCTAAGCTGCATCTCATATTTGTCTCTCATCTTGTCTCAATCTCCTTTAACCAAATCTACCAGTTATGTAATCCTCTGTACGCTTATCCGACGGCTTGCTGAACATCTTCTCTGTCTCCGCATACTCGACAACCTCTCCTAAGAGGAAGAATGCAGTATTGTCGGCAACTCGAGTTGCCTGCTGCATATTATGTGTAACCATAATGATGGTGTACTTGTTCTTAAGTTCCAGGACAAGATCCTCTATCTTAGATGTAGATATTGGGTCAAGCGCTGATGTCGGCTCATCCATGAGAAGCACCTCTGGCTCCACTGCCAGTGCTCTGGCTATGCAAAGTCTCTGCTGCTGACCGCCTGAAAGTCCAAGGGCTGACTTCTTCAGTCTGTCCTTAAGCTCATCCCATATCGCTGCCTGTTTAAGTGACTTTTCAACTATCTCATCCAACTTTGCACGGTTTCTGATACCATGGGTTCTCGGTCCATATGCTATATTGTCGTATACACTCATCGGAAATGGATTTGGCTGCTGGAATACCATTCCAACTCTTTTTCTCAAAAGGTTGATGTCCATGCCACTGTATATATCCTCGCCATCAAGTCTCACATCACCTGTTATCTTGCATCCCTCTACCAGATCATTCATTCTGTTGAGCGACTTGAGGAATGTTGACTTACCACAACCTGATGGTCCGATAAATGCTGTAACCTCATTTGCCGGAATGTCCATATCTATCCCTTTTAGGGCATGGAACTTTCCGTAATAGAGGTTCAGATCTTTAACGCTGAACTTAACGTTATTATTCATCTATTTTTCTCCATTCTTAACATCAAGCACGAAACAAAGCATTGCGCTATCTTTTTCGTACTCATAATTTTCTTCTTTAGTTGCAGAAGCGTATATGCTTCTGCCGGATATTGGAAACACATACCAAAGCTCTGATTCCAAAGCCCTGACACATGCTAATTGGCTTTATCTGCAGCAACCTTGCCTGCAATCTTGTCTGATGCAAAGTTGATAAGCACCACGAGTACCAGAAGTACAACCGCTGTCGCATAACCTTGATCAGTGTGAAGTCCTTCTTTGGACAGAAGGTACATATGAACTGCCAAAGTTCTTGTTGAATCGGTAAGCTTTGTTGCCATCTTTGCAACCGATCCTGCTGTGTATATGAGTGCTGCAGTTTCTCCCACGATACGTCCTGTCGCAAGTATGATTCCTGACAGGATTCCCGGAACGGCACTAGGAAGCACTACTTTGAATACTGTTCTGAGATTTCCGGCTCCCAGTCCAAAACTTCCTTCTCTATAAGACTTAGGCACTGCCATAAGTGCCTCCTCTGTGGTCCTCATTATGACTGGAAGAACCATTATCGCCAGGGTGAGCGCACCTGATATGAGTGACAATCTAAGTCCACACGCATTTGTGAAAAACAACATTCCAAAAAGTCCATATACTATGGACGGTATTCCTGTAAGTGTCTCCGCTGTGATCCTCACAACCCCCACCAGCTTATTGCCAGTCTTTGCATATTCGACAAGATATATTGCTGCAAATATTCCTATCGGACCTGCTATCAGGAGGGACAGCAGCGTCATGTAAACCGTATTTATAAGTGCTGGCACCAGCGAACAGTTGTCCGATGTATATTCCCAGCTGAATATGTCTGCATTAAGATTAGGGACTCCCTTTACCAGTACATACACCAGCAGAAATCCTATAGAAAGCACAGTTATGAGTGTTGCCAGATGTACAAGGATAAACATTATGAATGATCCCGGTTTCTTTCTGTACTCAGCCCATTTCTCAGACCATGTTCTCTTGTTTATAGCCTCTATGCTGTCCACATCAACTATGGATGAAGGATCATCCTCAGGTGCCGTCTTTTTCGTGCTGATTATTGTATTTTTTGTTCTGTCATCGCCACATGCGACAACTGTCTTTATTCCTTCTACTCTCTCTGCCATCTATGCCACCGTCTTTCTCTTTATGATGGAGAACAGGAGGTTGATAATGAGTATGAATACGAACAGTACAACGCCCGTTGCTATCAGAGCCTGTCTGTGCAGATCCGTCGCATATCCCATCTCCATTACTATATTTGTGGTGAGTGTTCTGACACCTCTCAGTATTCCGTCAGGCATATGAACCTGGTTTCCAGCCACCATGATAACCGCCATAGTCTCTCCAACTGCACGGCCAACACCCAGGATAATCGCTGCCATAACTCCTGACTTTGCTGCAGGGACAACAGTCTTGAACACGCTTCTCTCATGTGTTGCTCCAAGTGCCAAAGCTCCCTGATAATACTTGTCAGGTACCGCTCTTATTGAAGTCTCTGATACACTGATGATAGTTGGAAGTATCATCATTCCAAGAAGTACTGATGCCGTGAGCATCGTATTTCCATTTACTCCAAATATGCTTCTCACCATCGGTACAAGCACACACATTCCAAAGAATCCATATACCACCGAAGGTATTCCGGCCATCAGATTGATAAATGGCTTTATAACTTTATATAATCTGTCGGGACAAAACTTTGCCAGATATATCGCCGTGAGAAGTCCTATCGGAACTCCTATTATCAGCGCTCCGGCTGTCACATATATGCTTCCTAATATAAAAGGAAGAATGCCGTAGTATCCATTTGTCGGTTTCCAAACCTCACCCAGGGTGAAGTCTCCGAAACCAATCTCCTTGATGGCCGGTATTCCATTCACAAACAGGAACACACATATGAGTGCTACTGCTGCGATGGATACCAGTGCCGCTATCAGGAATACTACATGCATAATTGTTTCTTTAAGTTTATGCATAAGCTGATTACTTTACGTCCTCCCACTTTGCTGCTGAACCTGTGAATATATTCTTGACCTGATCTACTGTGTAGTCATCAGCAGGGTTGTTGTTATTTACTATAACTGCAATTCCATCCATTGCTATTACTGTTGCCTTAAGTCCAAGTGATGTCTCTGTGTCCTTAAGCTCACGTGATGCCATACCTATGTCGCATGTTCCATCTGATGTTGATGTGATACCTGTTGTTGAATCGCTCTCCTGAAGCTCGATGTCAGCATTTGTGTTGATCGCCTTGTATGCCTCGATAAGCTTTTCCATAACAGGTGTTACTGAAGATGAACCTGCAACAACAATCTTGCCCTTTGGATTTGTCGAAGTAAATGCTCCGCTGTTCGCAACCTCGATGTACTTATTTGCTGAGATGATCTTCTGTCCATCCTCGCTCATAATGTAGTTGATGAAATCCTGTGCAACATCACTGATGCCATCCTTTGTAACGATGTTGAAAGGTCTTGAAAGTGTGTATGAACCATTGTTGATGTTCTCCTCACTTGCCTCAATTCCACCGATCTTGAGTGCCTTTACTGTATCGTTGAGTGCTCCGAGTGATATGTAACCGATTGCATAATCATCCCCTGCTACTGTTGTGAGTACGACCTCTGTGCTGTTGCATGTGATGGCATTTGTTGTTGTGTTGTCGACCTTATTGCCATCTGCATCCTTCTCCTCAACTCCTGTGAGCTCTACGAATGCTCCTCTCGTTCCTGAGCCTTCCTCTCTTGATACTACTGATATATCCTGTGTTGCATCGAATCCGCCATCTGCGCTCTTTGATGAATTATTTCCACAGCCAGCAAGACTTCCTATCATAAGTGCTGCTCCAAGTGTTACTGCCAATACTTTCTTTAATTTAACCATTTTCTTTTTCTCCTTAACTTAACCTTATTCTGCCGGTTATCTCTTGAACCGGTCTTTGCAAATATTGTATTATTGGGACATATCATTCTTTGCTTATGTCCCAGAAAAGAACTCGCGCGCCTTTCGTTCTTTTCTTTGCACTATGATAAATGGCATAAGTAAAATACATAACCAGCGCAATGTAAATAGAATGTAAAGTCGGCGTTAATCAATGCATGCTGAATGTACTGCAAACAATCTGTCATGGCTTATAAATTACAACCAGAAAGTGGGATAAAAATACATGATAAATACCAGTTTAGAAGTAATAGGATATGTGAGATGTGACTACAAAGAGAAGTTCGGAATTCCAAGGCAGAGCGGTCTGACAGGCTGCGCCACCGCTTTTATAGAGATGCTTCCACCATACAATCAGGCAGAGGCTTTCAGAGGGCTTGACGAATTCTCCCACTTATGGCTTCTGTGGGACTTCTCCAAAGCTCATAAGAACGGTTTTACCGCAACAGTAAAACCCCCAAAGCTGGGCGGTAACCAGCGGATGGGGGTTTTTGCCACCAGATCACCATTCAGGCCGAACAACATCGGTCTGTCATCGGTGAGGCTTCTGGATATTATATATAATGAAGAAAACGGCTGTGTACACGGACTTGTGGTGTCGGGTGCCGATATACTGGACGGAACACCGGTGTACGACATCAAGCCTTATCTGCCATACACCGACAGCCATCCGGAGGCGACCGGGGGCTGGACAGACTCCCTTGATATTCCAGAACTGTCTGTGTGTTTCTCCGACGATATCGCCGCCAAACTTGAAACTATATTTTCAAGTGCACAGATCGAGGCCCTGAAAGAGATACTTGCGCAGGATCCAAGGCCTGGCTATCAGGATGAACCTGGCAGACGCTATGGAATGCTGTACGGCGGATACGATATCAGGTTTACCATATCTGGTGACACTCTTACCATATGCGAAGTGGCTGAGCCCGGATCACAATGATACAAAAAGGCATTTTACCGGCATAAAGCTGAAAAATTATGATATTTTCTCATCATCCTGACAGTGACACTCCTCTCCTCAAAGCTGATATTTCCCAGTAGTTTCACCGGCATGACCCCCATCAAGGAATTGGTCACAAAGCATTCCTGATATGATGACAGTTCATCAGGGAATATCACCGTCTGCGTGACCGCCTCTGATTCACAGATATACTCCCTTACTGTTCCAGGCAGAAGACCTGAGTCTATCGCGGGTGTGTATATCCTGCCATCTCTCACAAAAAATATATTGCTCACCGTACCCTCGCATATCTGTCCCTTTGTATTCAGGAAGATCCGTTCATCCATTCCAGCTTTGCCAGACCGCCTTTTTTCAAGAATGCAGTCTCCGTAATTCATGGTTTTATGATGTACGAACGGCGACGTCTCATTTCTTCTAACATTACTTATGTCCATTGCAAACCCCCGTTCGTATATATCCGGGGTGTAAGGATTATCTCTCATTGAAAAAATCACATTTTCCTGAGTCAGCATGATCTTTAACGCACATCGCCTCATATGACCTGATCGATCTCTGTAATCATGCTCACTCATCCACTTTCTCAGATATTCCAGCACAGCTATCCTGTCTATGCCCCGTTCTGCTGGCATGCCAAGATCCAGGAATCTTGCAGCATCTTCCAGGCGTCTCAGATGCCTGTCAAGAAATATCGGCCTGCCGTCAACCACACTTATAGTTTCAAATGCTCCAAGACCAAATTGAAAGCAATCATCCATTTTTACATTCATTTTACATTTCTCCCATTTTCATCATTTTCAAATGCTACTGCAATGCACTGAGTATTGCTTTTGCCTTATCCCGTGTCTCTTCATACTCTGCACCAGGATCTGAATCGGCAGTAATACCGCCTCCAACGCCAAGATAATACCTGCCATTTCTGTACAATACAGTTCTTATCACTATATTAAAATCACATTTTCCATCCAATGTAATATAACCAATAGAGCCGGTGTAAATATTTCTCTTCCCACATTCAAGTTCATCTGTAATCTCCATAGCCCTGCGTTTCGGCGCCCCTGTAACAGAACCACCCGGAAATGTCGCAGTAAGAAGAGACATCACATCTTCCCCATCCTGCAGCATGCCTTCAACATTTGCCACCTGATGAAAAACAGTTGCATACTCTTCTATCGAAAACAGTTCAGTCACTTTTACGCTTCCCGGTCTGCACACACGGTTCAGGTCATTCCTCTCAAGATCTACAATCATCAGAAGTTCGCTCTTTTCCTTCTGTGATTTCTCAAGCTCACCCCTGAGCGCCTCATCCTCCCTGTCAGTCTCTCCTCGTCTCCTCGTTCCCTTTATCGGCCGGGTGTACACACGACGATCCTTTATCTGCATGAACCTTTCAGGAGATGCGCTCACTATCTGATAATCTCCCAGATCAAGATATCCACCAAATGGCGACGGATTACAAACTCGCAGATCGCGGAACACGTCCAGAGGCTTTTTTTCGCTGTCGACAACTATATGCCTTGTCATATTTGCAACATATACATCCCCCTCGGTTATATAATCCTTCAGCCTTCTTATAGAGTCCTCATACTCTTCCCTGCTGCATTCTTCGTACACATTCAAGTTATACTTCTTTCTCTTTTGTACATCTTCACTTGTCCTGTCAATTATATTCTCATTTTCCCGATCATCCCTGCCGCAATACTTCTCTATATCATTCTCCATTACATCAATATTTGACTGTGCATCACCTGTCATCCCATTTGCCACAAGATATGTCTCTTTTTTTAGGCAATCTTCAACAACAAAACAGTCATAGAATGTCATGACTGCCTCTGGAACAGACACAAGATCTTCATTGATGGAATCAAGCCCCATCCTATCCATTCCATAATCGTAGGATACATACCCTATCGCTCCTGATACGATTGGCAAATCCTCCGAACTTTTATCCATATGCTGTACAAGATACTGTCTCATATATTCTTCAAATGTTATATCCTTTTCAGAATCTCCATTAACCTCAAATGCATCCCCATTCTTAACAAGCCTGAGATACGGGCATCTCCCAATGATCGAATAGTGTCCCAGATTATTCACAAGGGATGAGTCAAGGAATGCTATTCCTGTCTCATCCTCATATATTCCAAAAACATCAGCTGCACTCACATATCTGTCAAGTTTTTTTAGCACTCGCCTCATACTGCTCATATATGACTCCTTATCTGCAATTAAATTTCTCCGCCGCTATACAAAAATTATACAATATATCATGACCATACTCCGTAAGTACCGCTTCCGGGTGAAACTGCACACCGTACAACGGCAGCCTTCTGTGTGATATTCCCATAACTGCACCATCCTCGGATATCGCATCCACCTGGTAATCATCCGGCAGACTGCTGCCATTTATTACCAACGAGTGGTATCTTGTGACATGAAAGCTTTCTGGCAGCCGCGCAAACAGACCTGTTCCACAGGTATGTATCTCTGTCACCTTTCCATGCATTGGCATCTTTCCTTTTTCAACAATGGCGCCCGCACAATACCCAAGTATCTGATGTCCAAGGCAGACTCCAAGTATCGGAATCTTTCCCTTATACATGTTCACAACATCCACACACATTTTTGCCTCCCATGGCCGCCCAGGTCCCGGTGAAAGTATTATGCCCTCCGGCTCCAGATCTTCCACATCATGCAGAGATATCCGATCGCACCTTTTTACGGTCACACATCTTCCCATCTCTTCGAAATACGCCTTCAGGTTATACACAAATGAATCAAAATTGTCTATCATCAGATACATGCACTTCTCCTTATCCGCAATCACTATAAAACACAAAAAGGATAACAGCCGGCATGCCAAAGCATGCACAGTCGTTATCCTTTTCGGTCCGTAATCTGCACGTTATTTTTATCTTTGATTTTTACAGATTCTATCATATCTGTCCTCAGAAAGCAAATGCCTTTGCTACTTTTGCGCAGTCTCACTATGCAATGCGCCTACTGACGTGCCCTCTCATAGGCATCTGCATACTGCTGTTCCTGTGAGTTTATCTCCTCAACATCGCGGTTCTGTTTCAAGTAGGTGCCGTCAGGCTGCTGTATGCGTGCCTGCATGTTATCCTTCATCATAAGTCCAAACATGTCCCTGATACGCTGCTTAATCTTATCATCATATATAGGTGTAGCAACCTCCACACGGCGGAGGGTGTTACGCGTCATAAAATCCGCCGAAGCTATATATATCTTGTCTCTGTCAGGTGTTCCGAAGATGTATATTCTTGAGTGCTCAAGGAAGCGTCCGACAATACTTCTTATATGTATGTTCTCCGTCTCGCCGGGGATTTCCGCCAGCAGACAGCATATTCCTCTGACTATAAGTCCAACCTTAACTCCCGCATTTGATGCCTCAACCTGCTTGATGTGACATGAATTAGCGCATATATATCAAGTTAATCACTTGATAACAAATAAAAAAGAGGCCTCCACATTCTGATGCGCACCCGGAATTCCAGATGTATTCCAGTTACATTGATTGGGAGAACCTCTTTTTTATTTTCTTATATTATTCTCTTCTAGTTGTGCTCTGGCACTACAGCATAGAACACCAGATCCTCATCGCCGTTGTTCTTCAGACTATGGCTGTGTCCCGGTGGGCAATAATGGCAGTCGCCCGGATTGAGTATCTCCATGGTATCGTCATACTCCATGGTCCCAACTCCTGAGATGATAAATATGATCTCGCTGTTGGTGTCATGTGTGTGAAGTCCTATAGAACTTCCGGCTGGAAGTGTTGCCCTCATGATCTTGTTGTAATTGCCTACGTGCATGCGTGGCTTGAATACGCCTTCGCCGCCCTTAAAGTTCTGAATATTCTGCTCCTCAAGTGAATCAAATGATATCTTCATCCGTTGTCCTCCTTACGAAAAATTCCTGCAAACGCATGAAATGCGCTCCGCGCGGCGTCTGCATGCTATGTCGTCAAGCACACCACACTCTCAAGAAGTCTGTCACAGGCTTCCTCTATTATGTCTTCTTCTATGCCCGAATAATTGATAACCAGTGTGTGGCTGTCCTCCTGCTCTTTTCCGTGGCAGTACTGGCTGAGGCTGGATATGTTGATTCCTGCCGCGGCAGCCCTGTCCACCATCTCTCTGTCCGTGTATGACGTGTCGATCTCCATAAGGAAATGAAGACCTGCATTCTCTTCCTTTATCGTTACCTGTGGATACAGCCTGTGACTCCTGATACAACCAAGTATCCTGTCCCTG
>NZ_JBEHVV010000019.1:0-43106 GCF_040227395.1 Coprococcus sp. RTP21428st1_C9_RTP21428_210409 | reverse complement strand
GCAGATCTGACCCTGGCAACCAGCTCCTCCGAACCAAATGGTTTTGTAACATAATCATTTGCACCCAGATTGAGAGCCTCCACCTTATCCTTCTCATCAGATCTCGCCGAGAGAACTATGACCGGCGTGAAATCCGTCTTCCTTATCTCTGTGAGGAACGATATACCATCCTTATCCGGGAGTCCGAGATCAAGTATAACTATGTCAGGCCTATGAGACGCATACATCATAAGTCCACTCCCGCAGGATGTGGCTATGATCGTCTGATAACCATTTGCCTGCATCAAGGTATCCAGCAGGTTGTTGATATTTTGTTCATCTTCTATTATCAAGACTTTGTATTTGTTATTGCTCATCCGTAACCTCCTCTATCTTCAGTGTAAACCTGAATACTGCACCGCCTTCCGCGGAATTGTATGCACTTATATCTCCTCCATGTGCTTTTATGATGGTCGCACATACCGACAGACCTATTCCGGCATTTCTTCTCGGCCTGCAGTCCGCGGACACCTCATCAGAGCTGTCCCCCAGAAGGCTTCCATCAAACAGGTGTTTCAACCTATCCTCCGGTATTCCATCGCCATCATCCTGTACCTCAAACACAACCCTGTCGCCATCGCATTTCACATTCAATGCCAGATTCTTCATTCCCTCTGCATGCTGTACTGCATTCTCAAGGATATTGATGATAACCTGCTCTATGAGAATTGCATCCATTGGTATGATGACCAGCTCATCGGGCAGATCGACTTCTACCTCCTGATCAGGATATCTCTTTGCAAATTTGATAAGCACCGAATCTATCAGCTCATCCAGGGCTATCGGGGTCTTTATGAGATTAATGTCTCCGTCCAGCCTCGTTACGGACAGCAGATTCTCAACCATACGATAAAGCCACTGGGAATCCTGTTGTATTCCCCTGAGCATCTTCTCCTTCTGCTCATCCGTAAATTCGCTGCCACTCTCTATAAGTGCCGAGCTGGCCCCGTAAATGGTGGTAAGCGGAGTTCGAAAATCATGCGACACTGCACGCAGCAGGTTCGCCCTCATTTTCTCCATCTCACTTTCTTTCTTGAGCATTTCCTGATGCTTTATCTTACTTGTAAAACCACAGGTGATAAACGCTATGGCTATCATGATTATCGCCGATGTGATATTTTCAGGTATCAGGAAATCTATCTTGAAATACGGAAATGTAAATGCAAAATTCACTATTATCACGCTGACTACAGATGCCAGTATTCCATACACATATCCGTCAGTGAACACCGATATCAAAAATACCGAAAACACCATGACGGCCGGTATCAATATGTCTGTAGTAAATGTTGTCTTTATTATCAGACACAATCCAACCCCTATGGCTATCATCACCAGCATCAACAGCGCATTTTTTATAATGTCCTTACATTTACACCCCTTATTTTTTTTGCTTTTTTGTATATTTATTTTTTTCATATGTATCAATCCCTTTTGGATTATTCTAAAGAAAGCGCCACCAGTACACCTCATGTCACAAACGACATAGATCTTACCAGCGGCGCCCGCTTTCACACATTCAAGTGAAGTATATCATGCCTATAGTTAAGATGCAGATAAAGAATATCTACGATATGGGGAGCAGGCGCATTCCGATGCGCTTCGCGCAGCGCCCGCATTATCATAAGGAATCCACCCTTATGATATATTCTTCAGTGCTTCTTCAAGGGTGTGCCATCCGAGGACCGCACACTTTACTCTGGCCGGCATGTGCGCTATATCCTTGAGCGCTGATGCCTCCTCAAGCTGGTCTATCTCCTCGTCTGTAGCCTCTCCCTGTATCATCTTCAGAAAGAGCTGCCCAAGCTTCAAGGCCTCCTCCTTGGTCTTTCCTATGATCATTCCAAGCATTATATCTGCCGACGCCTGGGATATAGCACATCCATCTCCCACGAATGATCCATCCTCGATGACTCCGTTCTCAACCTTCAGTTTAAGCCAGATGTCATCACCGCAGTTGGGATTTACACCCTCCAGCACAACATTTGCTGCAGGAAGATCATATTTGAATTCAGGTCTCATATTGTGCTCTGTAAGGATCTCATTATAAAAATTCCTGTTTTGAATATTATTCTGCATATCCCATTCTCCTTCTCACATTTGTGACGCTCTCCACAAATGCATCTACCTCTTCATCTGTATTGTAGAACATAAAGCTTGCCCTTGTCGTGTTGTACACGCCCAGATGTACAAGCAGTGGCTGTGCGCAGTGATGTCCCGCTCTCACATCTATTCCATCCGCAGCCATGATCTCGCTGACATCGTGTGGGTGTACATTGTCTATGGTGAACGCCACTATTCCGGTGTGGTTCTCCGGCTTATCTGAACCGATGACATGTACGTGAGGAAGCTTTGCAAGTCCCTCCATAGCACGGGTCGTGAGCTCCAGCTCTCTCTTTTCTATATAGTCAAATCCAACCTCTTTGATGTAGCCTATAGCAGCCGCAAGTCCCGCAGCTCCTGCCGCATTGACTGTACCTGCCTCAAACTTGTGAGGCAATTCCGCGTATACCGCACCATCTCTTGAAACCGAATCTATCATCTCTCCGCCTGACATGAATGGAGGCATCGCGTCAAGCAGTTCCTGTCTTCCGTATAACACGCCTATTCCCATAGGTCCCATGAGCTTGTGGCCTGAGAATGCAAAGAAGTCCGCTCCCAGCTCATGCACATCTATAGCCATATGCGGTGTACTCTGTGCGCCGTCGACAACGACAACCGCGCCAAAGCTGTGTGCTCTGTCAGCCATCTTTCTGACCGGATTCACACATCCGAGGACATTTGACACATGTCCGACAGCAAGCAGCTTTGTGTGCTCGTTGATTCCCGCATTGATGGTCTCGTCAGTCAGCGTTCCATCCTTCTCGCAGTCGAGATATCTGAGAGTTGCGCCTGTGGCTCTGGCTGCCATCTGCCATGGAAGCATATTGCTGTGGTGCTCCATGATGGTGACCGCTATCTCGTCGCCGGCTTTCAGGTTGTTAAGTGCATAGCTGTATGCCACAAGATTAAGGCTCTCTGTGGTATTCCTGGTGAAGATTATTTCCTTCTCGGAATCCGCATGGATGAAATCTCTCACAACCTTTCTGGCACTCTCATACCTCTCTGTAGCCTCAAGGCTGAGCGGATAGAATCCTCTGAGCGGATTCGCATTGCTCTTCTCATAGAACTCTCTCTCAGCGTCTATGACAACCTGTGGCTTCTGTGCTGTGGCCGCATTGTCTATATAAGCTGTGTCATTGTTTCTCAACAGAGGAAAATCCTCTCTATAATTCCTGTCTGTCATATTCCATTACCTCCGCAAGCTGCTTCTCCACCAGCTTCTCTGTGTTCTCGTCCTGGATCTTGCGGTAGAGGACCTCCATCTTGCCCTTGGTCATCATGTCCTCGGCTGTCTCCATATCGATTCCCCTTGACGCGAAGTAGAATAAAGTATCCTCGTCAAGCTCACCGATGGTCGCTCCATGTGATCCCTCCACATTTTCCTCTGCACAGAGGATAAGCGGTATAGTCTTGTTCACCACATCATCGCCGAGCAGCAGTACATTCTCAGTCTCAGCGCCCTTCGAATCCGATGAACCTGTCTTGAAATCTATCGAACCTCTGAATATCTTCTCCGCAGCATCCTTAAGTGTTCCATCCACCTGTATGTTGCAGTTGGTCTTCTTGCCTATATGGTTAACCACAAGGTTGATATCTATGACCTGCTTCTTCTGGCCAAGGTAACCTATATCCATGTTGGTTGAAGCACGCTTACCAATGAGCTCAGTTCTCACGCCGTTGTACAGATTGCCCTTGCCGATAAATATCTGAAGCACATCTAGCTGCCCATTCTCCGCACACTCACTTCCCACGTCGTTGAGTATGGTCGTGTTCTCATCCTGCATAAATATCTGTACAAGACGTATGTGTGCATCCTTCTCTATATTAAAACGCGTACGGAATGCCAGGCTACCGCCCTCCGCATTCTCGCCAAATGTCTCTATGACTGTCATGTCTGAACCTGCATCTGCCTGCACGTAAGCATAACCGCTGCTGCCATTTGCCCCGGTTCCATTTATCAGCACGTGCACTGTCTGCCCTTTATTGGTCTCGTCCGCAACGAGTACACTTCCTGCTGCCTGCTGTGCGAAGAGTACGTCCGCATCTCTTCCTGCACCAGTCTCTATTCCATCGAAATCAGAAGCCTGCTTATCAGCTTCCTTGCCGCCATCTATCTTCACACTGCATCCCGCCATGTCCGGATTCCAGTTAAGTGCTGTGTCGTTCATGCGAAGCCAGTACCATGTCTTTGCCGGGAGCTTGTTGATCTTCATCTCGTTATTGTTCTCCATGTCACCGCACCTCCTTAACCTATGCTGCCCTTCATCTCAAGACGGATGAGGTTGTTCATCTCAAGAGCATACTCAAGCGGCAGCTCCTTCGATACATTGTCTGCAAATCCACTGACGATACATGCTCTCGCGTCTTCTTCACTCATTCCTCTGGACATCAGGTAGAACACAGCCTCGTCACTGATGCTTCCTATCTGTGCCTCATGTCCCACATTTACCTTCTTGGTTCTGATATCCATGGCCGGTATGGTGTCCGAACGTGATATCGAATCAAGCATAAGTGACTGGCAGGAAACTGCTGCCTTGGAGTTCTCAGCCTCCTTTGTCACTACAACTGATGAACGGAATGTGCTTATACCCCCATCCTTGGAGATAGACTTTGTGTTGATATATGAGCTTGTGTCAGGTGCCGCATGAACTACCTTCGCTCCTGTGTCAAGATTCTGTCCCTTACCGGCAAATGTAACTCCGGTGAACTCCATCCTGGCGCCCTTGCCCTTGAGCACGCTCATCGGGTAAAGGTATGACACATGTGATCCAAATGAACCCGATACCCACTCGATGGTTCCACCCTCTTCAACGCGGGCTCTCTTGGTGTTCAGGTTGTACATGTTCTTGGACCAGTTCTCTATGGTTGAATATCTGAGCTTTGCGTTCTTGCCGACAAACAACTCCACACAGCCTGCGTGAAGGTTCGCCACATTGTACTTCGGTGCCGAACATCCCTCTATAAAATGGAGGTCTGCTCCCTCATCTACTATGATGAGTGTGTGCTCAAACTGACCCGCGCCCGCTGCATTAAGTCTGAAGTATGACTGAAGTGGAATCTCAACCTTTACTCCAGGTGGCACATATACAAATGAACCGCCTGACCACACAGCTCCGTGAAGTGCTGCAAATTTGTGATCATGAGGGGTGACAAGCTTCATGAAATGCTTCTGCACCATGTCTGCATACTCACCTGTGAGTGCACTCTCCATATCAGTGTACACAACTCCCATATCCGCAACCTCCTGGCGGACATTGTGATATACGAGCTCTGAGTCGTACTGTGCGCCAACTCCCGCAAGGGATTTTCTCTCAGCCTGAGGGATTCCAAGTCTCTCAAATGTATCCTTGATATCCTCAGGAACTTCATCCCAGCTGCCCTTCATCTTGGTATTTGGTCTTACGTAAGTAACTATATTGTCAATATCCAGTCCCTCGATGGATGGGCCCCAGTCAGGAACCTGCATATTGTTGTATATCTGTAAAGACTCAAGTCTGAAATTCTGCATCCATGCCGGATCATGTTTCTCCTTTGAAAGCTGCTCAACTATCTCAGGTGTGAGACCAGCTTTAAGCTTATAGGCATCTTTGTCATCATACTTGAAGTCATATATATTTCTGTCTATGTCCTCTACATATGTCTTTTCCTTCATCTTCTATATCCTTTCATACTCTGCAAATCCAGACTCGTTGATCTTGTCCACAAGTGATGCGTCACCAGTCTCTATGATCTTGCCCTCAACCATGACATGTGTGTAGTCAACGGTGAGTGACTCAAGGATCTTGGTGCTGTGTGTGATGATAAGCAGACTTCCCTTGCAGTTCTTCTGGTATTCCTCGATACCTGCTGATACTGTACGGACTGCATCAACGTCAAGTCCTGAATCTGTCTCGTCAAGGATTGCCAGTGATGGCTTGAGCATCAGAAGCTGAAGTATCTCTGCCTTCTTCTTCTCACCACCTGAAAATCCCACATTCAGGTCTCTCTCCGCATAAGATGGATCCATCTGAAGGATCTCCATGGTTCTCTCAAGCTCCTTCTTGAAATCCCAGAGACGGATTCTCTTGCCGGTCTTCTGCTCAAGGGCATTTCTTATAAATGAGCTGAGTGTCACACCAGGCACCTCTAGAGGATTCTGGAATGAGAGGAATATTCCTGCCTTTGCACGCTCATTGACAGCCTCTTCTGTGATGTTCTTACCATCAAACCATATCTCGCCCTCTCTGACTGTATATCTAGGATTGCCCATAAGTGCATATCCAAGGGTTGACTTTCCGGTTCCATTAGGTCCCATAAGTACATGTGTCTCACCCTTGCCGATCTCCAGGTTCACACCGTGAAGGATCTGTTTATCCTCAACATCAACATGTAAATTCTTAACTTCCAATAATTTTTTATCTGACATCAGTCTGCCTCCTTTTATACCAAGCCCGGCAATTGCTTTATCACTTCTATATCCGGCGATTCAATTGTCCCGCTTTAATTATCTTTTTGCTTGTATCAAATTACTCTGCTCATTCCACATTTCTGGCTATATCCGCCAGTGTCTTACCCTGGAAATAATCCTGTATCAACTCCGCCAGTCCCTGCCATATCGGCAAAGTGTAGCACTGTCCGGATCTGTCACAGGTCATTGCGCTGTTCTTCATGCATGCCACCGGGGCAAGTCCACCTTCCGTGAGTTCAAGTATCTCCCACAGTGTATATTCCTCAGGAGCCTTTTTGAGTCTGTAGCCTCCGCCATGTCCGCTGGCTGCCTCTATCAGATTTGCCTTGGACAGCATGCGCATTATACTCTCCAGATACTTCTGGGACAGTTCCTCTTTCTGAACTATTTCTTTTAACGGAATGAATCTGCCGTCGTGGTTTATGGCAAGGTCTGCCATGACCCTCAGGGCATATTCTCCCTTTGAAGAAATCACCATATCTGTAAATCCTCCTTACATATGAGTGTGATCACATTCCAGCCGCAAATACACGGTCATTCCAGTCATCACCCTCATCCGCCATTTTTGGGCGTAATAAGTCAATATCTGACTCGCAAAAATAGGATATTCCCATTTACCTACTATGTCAATAGGTTAATACACAAAAAATAATAGAAGGTGTGGCAGCCTTCCATTATTTTCCATTATTTTGTCTATTTCAAGCATTTTATATAATTTATCCGTGTAGCAGTCTACTCATGATATGTTATTATCAGCCCGTCTTTTCCCATATAATAGCTGCACAGCCCGCTTGCAGGTACGACGCTCACATCCGTGTCGAGCCATTCAGCCTTGATAAGATGCCCCAGCTTTTCTGCTCCCTCCTCATTCATACAGTGGCTTATGACCAGCTCTCCCCCTGCAAATCCCGTCTCCCGGAGAGTATCTATCAGCTTATCATATGTCTTCTTCATACCTCTGAATTTGTGTCTGAGTTCAATTCGTCCACCAGGTGATGCCACACCTATTGCGGATATATTGAATCTATGAGCCGCATAACCCACAAGCTTATTTAATCTGCCCGCCTTTATCAGGTTGTCCAGACTCCCCAAGGCAAACATTACCTGCGTCTCCCTCACTGCTTTGTCGGCAGCACTTACTATGGCATCAAATGAATCACCTTCATGAATACCTTCATATATTATATTTGTCAGCTGTTCCGGGAGCCCCCCGGCACCACATGTGTTTATCACCGCAATATTCCTGTCCGGATATTTCTCAAGCGCCATATGTCTTGCAGCTATGGCGCTGTTGTAACTTCCCGACAATGCAGCTGACAACGTAAATGCGATAACATTTTCCGCATCCCCCCACGCCTCAAGCCACGCATGGGGTGAAGGGCAGCTAGTTCTTCCGCCTGACCGGCAATTTGCAATATGTTCAAGCATCTTCTCTATATCTATACCCGGTTCGTCTATATAATCTGTGTTATCAACAGATATTACAAACGGAACCTCAGCATAATCTATTCCAGCCAGTCCATCCGGTCCATCCGGCACAAGCAGACTGCAGCCGGAATCCGAAACCAGTTTCCATCCATGATCATTTCTTTTCATCTCAACAACACCTCCATGCACAATATGCATCACACGAGTATTATTAGATATTTTTTCTGTATTTATACATTTTAGACATTTTTTCTGGGAGCATAAATTTTACAAAAAAAGGTATGATCAAGCTGCACTCAACGCAACCTGATCATACCTTTTATTTATTATATAAATTATCAATTCTTAACCTTAACAACATCCTTCTTCCTGTACTTCTTCACCTCATACAGCTTCTCATCTGCCATAGTCATGGCATTCTGAAGACCTTTCTTGTTATATTCTACGATCTGACAGTTTCCAAGCGATACACTCACTTTATAAGGCTTATCACAATGCTCATTGAACTTCTCAAATGAACTGTATACTTCCTCAGCAAATGCATCTGCAGCGTCAGAGTCCTTAAGGCCGAGTACAAGACAGCAATACTCGTCGCCACCTATTCTGCCTACGATTCCATTATCGCCTACAGATTTGATCAGAATATCTCCTATGGTTTTAAGAGAGAAATCACCCTCATCATGTCCATATCTGTCATTGATGATCTTGAGACTGTTCATATCAGCGTAGAATACCGTAGCCGTCCTTTTCTGCTCCTCACATTCCTTGAGCAGCTGTAATGATCTGTCAAAGAAACCTCGTCTGTTCATGATTCCTGTAAGGGGATCCTGTTTTGACAGATTGTCAAGCATAATGTTGTTTTTTTGCAGGATCGCCATACTCTCCTCAAGGCGCTTCATGATCTCCTCGTTCGTCTTGAGCAGATTGATCATCTTGACAGCAGCTGAGACCTGGTTTCCAAGAAACTCCCCATTCACCAGAACTCCTTCCGTGAGATCACACAGAAGAACTCCATAGAGTATTTCGTTGGAATACAGCGGCAAGAGTACATATATTCCAGCTCCTTCCACACCGAGACTCTCAAAATCATAGAGATTTGATGATGACACCTTCTGGTTCACAGTGATCACACTGCTGACCTTCTCTTTAAGATCCTTAGTCTTGAGATATAACTGGTCAGGCAGTTCAAATGGCTCACCGATCAGATGTATTATTGGCTCTTTATATAAGAATATAAATGCATTCTCTATGTCCAGCCAGTCCATGGTGCCAAGAATCTCTCCATAACTTCTGTCGTTGCCTCTGTCAAAGCTCAAGACCTTCTGGATAAATGTTTTCATCTTAAACTGAGTCTTATTCCGCTCTTCCCACTGCTCTGAGAGCATATGGTTCATTGAGAGATATCCCTCAATGACATTCTTACTACGTTTTCTTGATCCGCCTTTTTTACAGAATGAATCTCTTCTGATAAACTCAGTAGGAAGTATCTTACTCTCAACCTGCTTGCCATCAATAAGCCTGACCATAAGATTTACAGCCTCTGAGCCAAGTTTTCCCGCGTCTGCACGCACAGTCGAAAGCGTCGGATATATCTGTGTAGCCCACTCAATATCATCGTAACCCATGACTGATATATCTCTTCCCGGCAGAATATCCCTCGCCTTAAGTTCTTCATAAAAACCAGATGCACAGGAATCATTCACACAGAACACTCCCTGCATATCCGGATTTCTGTCCAGAATATCTCTGAAAACCTCTTTTGATTCCGATGTAAGATTGCCCTCCACATAAAGTCCCGGATCAAACTCTATTCCATGAGCCTCAAGCACCTCAATGTAGGTTCTCCTTCTCTCCTTTGCATCATAATTGGAGTCCGGACCGCCTATCATGCCTATTCTTGTATAACCAAGTTCCTCGATCATGTAATTGAGTCCTTCTCTTATGCCTGCTCCATTGTCATATCTGACACAAATCTGATCCGGCTCATCTGCAGCCACTATCACGCACGGCATCTGCAGATATCTTTTCATAAATTCGCTGATACGCTCCTTGGTTGCAAAGCAGCCAATACAACTCGATGCAACAATAACGCCGTCCAGATTCTCCTTTGTAGCATAGGAAAACAGTGTCTGATACTGATATTCATAATATATATCTGACGTTTCTGGGTATTCCCGGTCAAGAAACTTACCCGGAATAACAACTATATTGACATCAAGCGTCTTTGCTCTCTCTATAACCCCATGACAGAGCAGCCTCGTAAAATCATCCGTGATTCCACCTACCAGAACACCTATCGTCTTTCTCTTCATAACTATCCCCCTTGACATTCTCTTCCAAAGGCAGGATCTTACTTGCTGACTGTGGATGCTACGATCTCCATATTGCCCTCAAACACTGGGTTGCTGTATCCGTTTGGCAGGATAAAGTGATCACCCTTCTTTATAGCGTTTCCATCCACTGTTCCACTTCCCGCAACTACAGACATGATAAGGAATGGCTTGTCGCCCACATTCAGCTCTGCCTTTCCCTCAACATCCAGCTTGTATACTGTGTAATACTTACAGCTTATAAGCTCACAGAGTTCATTTGCCTTATCTGCCTTGACACTTATAACGCTGTCCTCAACCGGCTTTGCAGGAACTGTTATAACATCTATGCTCTGCTTTACGTGAAGATCTCTAGGCTTTCCATTGCTCAGTCTGTCATAATCATAAACTCTGTATGTGATGTCACTGTTCTGCTGTGTCTCAAGAAGTGTGATTCCTCCTTTGATCGCGTGTACTGTACCGGGATCTATCTGAATGAAATCCCCCTTCTTAACAGGGATCTCTCTGATAAACTCCTTCCATTTCTTACCTTCGATCATATCACATAATTCTTCCTTTGTCCTTGCATTATGACCGATTACAAGTGTTGAATCTTCCTTGCAGTCAAGAATATACCAGCACTCCATCTTACCAAATGAACCATTCTCATGTTCTGCTGCGTATGCATCGTCCGGATGCACCTGAATACTCAGATCATCTTTTGCATCGATTATCTTTATAAGCAGTGGGAATCTGACACCATCTATGCCGCCAAACAGCTCTCTGTGGCTGTCCCATAAGTCGGCAAGCGTATGACCTGCAAACTCGCCATTTTTCACTGTACAGTTGCCATTCTCATGTGCCGCAACTCCCCAGCACTCGCCTATATCATCGCCCTCAACATCATATCCATATTCTTCTCTGAGCTTTGTACCGCCCCAGATATTGTGCGTAAACACGGGATTTAAAAAAAGTATTTCCTTGTTCATTGTCATTTTCCTCCTTTTGACGTACGGCAATTGTGTGCATATCCGTACGGTGTACACATCCGACTTGTCTGGCTCGGAACGCTCCCGCTCGTTTCGCCCTGCAGCGGATACTAAGATGCCGCTAACGCGCCATCTAAGTACCGGCGGGCTCAAATGTCCGAACCATGACAATGTCGAATATGTACACCTGTTACTGATTACACCATTCCCCAATTGCCTGTTCTATATAAGACGGTGAAGAAATCACATTTTTACACTGACCATGACTTCTTCACTCGTCATTTCCATGATAATGTATGTCACTGCTATTTTATTGCGTCTGTTGTCTTTTTTCTACATATTACAGTCTTTTTTCTGCCTTTTTAGTTTTTATGATTGCCAAAGCCCTCAGAATCAAATTCAGCCTGGCTTACTGCCAGGCTGTCATAGTCTAAAAGTTTTGGCAATCACCTGCCATTACATTTCTTTTTAGAGGGGCCCCGAAGGCGGCGGGCACCGCCTTGGGAAATGAGAAAAAAATAATACAATTGCCGCGTATGAGTAGGGGCTCATAGCGATCTATAACTAACTATCTTCTACCGATCTCGGTATCAGAAGTTGTTACCACACTGTGTGACTTGATATAATCTACGATCTCATCAAGCTTTGTGAATGCAAGGCCAACATAGCTGTCAGCTGCACCGTAGTAAATGGCGATCTTTCCAGACTCGCTGTCGTGAATAGTAGCACATGGGAAGCATACATTAGGAACAAATCCACGCTCCTCGTACCACTCTTCTGGTGTGAGAAGGAAGTTCTCACAACGATACTTAACGATCGATGGGTTGTCGATATCAAGGATTGCTCCACCGATCGAATATACATAACCGTTACATGTTCCCGCTACTCCATGGTAGAATAACAGCCATCCTTCAGAAGTCTCAATAGGGGCTGCACCGCCGCCAATCTTGAGTGACTCCCACCACTCGCTGCTCTTGCCCATGACATGTCTGTGCTTACCCCAGTAAACCATATCAGGACTCTCACTTACGAATATATCACCAAATGGTGTGTGTCCACTGTCACTTGGGCGTGACAGCATCACGAAATTACCGTTGATCTTTCTTGGGAAGAGAACTGCATTTCTGTTAAATGGAAGGAATGGGTTCTCGATTCTCACAAATGTCTTGAGATCCTTTGACTTTGCGATGCCTATCGCTGCACCGTAGAAATCCTGGCACCAGATTGCATAATATGTATCCTCTACCTTTACAAGTCTTGGATCATATGCGTATATAGGCATGAACTCTACACCGTTCTCATCAACAAACTTGATCTTCTCCTCGCTGATATTCCAGTGGATAGCATCCTCGCTCTCTCCGAGGTAGATGTATGGAATTCCATTCACCTGCTCGCCTCTAAATACTCCGACAAATTTTCCCTCAAATGGAACTACCGCACTGTTGAATATTCTTGCAACACCCTTTGCCGGGTTTCTTCCTATTATAGGATTCTCTGTATATCTCCAGATTGGAGCGTCATGATTGTCATTTGCCGGTCTGTCCTGCCATGGCACGTTTGGCACAGGCTCGCTGAACATTTTTACTTCTGACATAAGTACCTCTTTCTTCCGGCATCTTAGCCGGATTTTTTATTTTATTATCACGTTATATGGTATCTGCACAGGCAAAGGGCATACTAACCAACGTGCTGTTTCATCTGGCAGCCCATATATTATACTTTCTTACTTGTCTGTATTCTTAAGAAACTCCAGGTTCTTCTTGATAAGCTCACATCTCTGTGCTACGCACTCTACACTTCTTCCCGGATCAGATGGTGTGTTGAATACATAATCGATAAGTCTGTCAACTGTTGTTGTTGCAACATGCATTCTTGTATCGCTTGATGCGTAGTAGATGAACACTTCGTTGTTCTCGTTTACGATGGCGCCATTTGTGAATACAACGTTGGATACATCGCCGACTCTCTCCTCACCACGAGGTCCGATGAGCATTCCTGATGGCTCAGCGATAACCTTTGAAGGATCATTGAGGTCTGTTGCAAATGCGTAGAGTACATATCTAAGACCGGCAGCTGTGTTTCTCACACCATGTGCGATGTGGATCCAGCCCTTGTCTGTCTTTATTGGAGGTGCACCTGCACCGTTCTTTGCCTCTGTTATAGTGTGGTACTTACGAAGACTTGTCATCTTCTCCTCGTCTATAACCGCATGCTCTATATCATCACAGAGACCGAATCCTATTCCGCTGCCGCTTCCTGTCTCGATGAAATCATCCATTGGACGTGTATAGAATGCGTACTTGCCATCCACAAATTCAGGGTGAAGTACAACATTTCTCTGCTGTGGGGAACGAAGAGTCTTGAGGTTGTCAAGGCGCTCCCAGTGCTTTAAATCCTTTGTTCTCACGATACCTGCTGCTGCAACTGCTGCTGAGAGGTCATTTACAGTTGTATCCTTGCTCTCTGAACAGAACACACCGTAGATCCATCCATCCTCGTGCTGTGTCAGTCTCATATCATATACATTTGTTTCCTCAGGACATACATCATCCAGAAGGATTGGATAATCCCAGAAACGGAATCCATCGATACCGTTGTCACTCTCAGCTACGCCGAAGAATGACTTTCTGTCATTTCCCTCTATTCTTGCGACAAGATAATACTTGCCGTTCAGGTAGATAGCACCTGAGTTCATGACAGCGTTAACTCCGAGACGCTCAATGAAGTATGGATTTGTCTCAGGGTTTAAGTCATATCTCCATGTGAGAGGTATCATCTCTCTTGTGAGTACAGGGTACTCATATCTGTCATAGATTCCATTATAGAAATCTGTCTTCTTATTCTTTCTCTCAAGAAGCTTGTTCAGTTTGTCAAGCTCTACATAATATTTCTCATTCATCATTTAGGCATTCTCCTTATAATTTGAAAGCAATTGAATGCTATTTATTTGCCGTCAGCGAGTCTGTTCATAATCTCAAGGCACATTCTGCCGTTGTGGTATGGGCACTTCCATGGCTCAACTATAGGACGTCCGACTCTTGGTGTTCCATCCGCATTCAGATCCCAGAACCACTCTGATCCCGGTCTCTTGTCTATGAAGTATTCCTTTATATACTCCCACACCTTCTCAGCAGCCTCGTAATACTTCTTATCACCCGACTTTTGATAAGCATTTATGAATCCTACTATTGATTCTGCCTGAACCCACCATACTCTTACCGTGTATGGCACGCCCTTTTCACATTCTGTAAGAACTGAATGTCCATCGAAAGCAATCTCATATATCTGCTCTGCAAGGATATCTGTTATCTTTGTAATCTTCTCTGTGTACTCTGCCTCTCCAAGCACCTCGGTCGCCCTATCCAGGAGCCATGATGTCTCAATGTCATGTCCGTATGAGTACAGATCGATCAGAGAGTTATAATCCTTATCAAAGAACACTTCCTGTCTCTTAAGCTCCGGATTGTATACCTTATCAGCAAATACATCGAGCAGCCATTTCAGGCGCTCCTTTACCTTGGAATCCTTGGATACCTTATAAAGTTCTGTGTAAGCCTCAAGTGCATGGAGCAGTGTGTTCATTGTTCTCTCTGCGAGAACACCATTCTCAGAAAG
Organism: Coprococcus sp. RTP21428st1_C9_RTP21428_210409; assembly: GCF_040227395.1. Taxonomy (NCBI): domain Bacteria; kingdom Bacillati; phylum Bacillota; class Clostridia; order Lachnospirales; family Lachnospiraceae; genus Coprococcus; species Coprococcus sp. RTP21428st1_C9_RTP21428_210409. The sequence continues at coordinate 28,176 of NZ_JBEHVV010000019.1, read as the reverse complement.
CTTATCATTTGACTCTGGCTTGAACTCTCTTGTAAATGCCTCGAGATAGCCACCTTCGTCAGTACATTTCTCTTCTATTGTATGGAAAAGCTGCAGGGCCAGGTCCAAAGCTTCCGAATCACCGGAAGCTTCGTAATAGGCGGATAAGGCATATATACTAAATGCCTGATTGTATGTGTGTTTTGTCGTATCTTTGGGTGAACCATCGTAATTCATGGACCAATATATTCCGCCATATTCCCTGTCTATACAATATTCTTTCAGAAATTCATATCCATGAGCAGCCTCATCTAGAAGCTTCGGGTCCTTGAGTGCCTTATACGCACTTGCGAAGAACCAGGTAATTCTACTGTTAAGAATACAACCCTTCTCAGCCTTTTTATCAAGGTTGAGGTCATAATCCATATACCCATAAAATCCGCCGTACTCATCATCCCTCAGGGCCTCCCAGAATGGGATGATAGCATCTATTAATTCTTTTTGAATTTCATTTCTCATATTCATGAACTCTCTTCTTCTAATAAATTATTAACCCTTTACAGCACCCTGTGTAATACCACTATAAATCTGTTTCTGACAGCAGATGAATACTATAAGTGCCGGTATGATCGATATGATAACACCTGCACAGATCAGGTTGTACTGACTTCCCTTAGGTCCTACGAACTTGTAGAGTGAGATAGCCATTGTCTTGATCTCCGGGCTTATGAGGTAAAGGTTTGCAGCGTAGTACTCGTTATAGATTACAACGCCTTTCAGTATACAAGCAGTAACGATAGCCGGCTTGAGAAGTGGAAGTATGATCTTCCAGTAGATGGTCCAGTATGATGCACCATCCACGATAGCTGACTCGTCAAGAGATACTGATATGTTCTCCATAAACTGTATAAAGATGTAGATCGAGATAACATCTGTACCACAGCTCATGATGATGTAACCATATAAGTGATCTATGAATCTCAGATCACCCATGATGTTGTAGACTGTAACCTGCATAGCAACTGCAGGGAGCAATGATGCCACAAGGAAAAGTGTTCTGATAAAGCCGTTTCCCGGGAACTTGAATCTGTTAAGCACATATGCAAGCTGTGTTCCTATTACAACTGACACGATAAGTACGCATACCATGACTATTACTGAGTTGAGGAATGCACGTCCCATGTTGGCAGTCGTGAATGCCTTTACAAAATTGCTGAAGTTCAAAAAGCTTTCAGGAAGTTCCATTACTGAAGTAGCCTTATACTCATCTGTTGTCTTGAAGGCTGTTGTAACACATGATATAAGAGGTACAACCGCACACAGTGAGAAGAATATGAGTACAAAGTACTTGAGGAAACCTCTTACATAATATCCAACGGTTCGTTTTTCTTTTATTGGTGCTATGCCTGGCACATCTGTCTTTCCTCTTGCCATGTTACTTGCCCCCCTTCGCAGAAGCAGCCATCTGCTTCACGTATTTCTTGGTATCTCTCTCCTGTTTCTTGCGAAGCTTCTTTGCCTTATAACTCTCATCATCTGAGCTTGAATCCTTGAAGATGTACTCAAAGAACAGCTTCTGAAGCGCAGCACATATAAGTATGATAAGGAGAAGTACAACGGCCATTGCTGAAGCAAGACCGACCTTCTGGCTTGTATGTGCTATCTTGTTCATGATGATGAAGTAAGTACCTGTTCCGTTTGCACCTGTTGTGATAACGAAAGGCTGCTCGAAAGCACTGAGTGATCCTGTTATTGCTAAAATTACATTTAATGTAACGATTGTCTTGATACTTGGCAGTATGATATATCTAAACTGCTGGAATTTATTTGCACCATCAAGCTCTGCCGCCTCATAAAGTTCTGCATCTACCGACATGATAGCTCCAATGAAGAGAACCATCATCTGTCCAAGGTATCTCCAGACCGAGGTTGAAACCAGTGTCCAGTTGTTGACACTCTGGTCTTTGAGCCAGTATGGAAGGTTGTCTAAGCTAAATCCACACAACTGAAGGATTGAGTCAAACACGAATCCTCTTGTGAAGAAGAATTTGAAAATGAAACCTACAGCGATACCACTGATAAGATAAGGGAAGAAAATAAATCCCTTGAAAAGGTTACCACCTTTTACTTTGAAACTCAGAAGAGTTGCAAGGAAAAGTGCAAGCACTAACTGTACAAGTGCTCCTACGATGTAATACAAACTGAGCTTTAATGCACCGAAACAGTCTTTTCTTGTGAATACATCGATATAATTTGCTAATCCTACGAATTCTCTCTTTTCTACAGGCGTCGTATATTTCATCTTGTAGAAACTAAATTTAACCATCTCTCCGAATGGTATATATGTAAATACTAATAGCAAAAGCAATGGGATAATTGCGAAGGCTGCGCATATTATAACCTGCTGCCCCTTCCTGCTTGACGCCCATTTACCAAAGCCGGATTGTTTTTTGTTAGCCATACTCATTCCACCGCCTTTTTATAATCATGAGCTACACTGCTGGTAGCCTGTCATCAAATACTCGTTTGATGACATTTTTCTCAAAATAAACCGGGGCGGGCAATCCCCGCCCCGGTCTGTAGCTTATTCTTACTTATTTATATTGAAATCTTTATTACTTCTCAGTAACTTCGATTCCTAATGACTCCTGAGCATCTGACCACTTCTGATTCCACTCAGCCATGATATCATCGAATGACATGTCGCCATTTGCAGCATGCTCGATGATGGCCTGGATCTTGTCGTTACCACCATTGCTTACGTTAAGCTCTGACTCTGAATTGAGCTGATTGAGGTAATCCTCCTCGCCCTCAAGAGCTGGCTCGTCTGCAACGAAGTCAACACCGTCGAATGAGATCTTTGACTCTGAACCAGGAACAATTGCAAGTGAATCCTCGTTGTAAGCATATCCTGACTTCTCTGTCATCCACTTAACAAATACAAGAGCTGCCTGTTTCTCATCATCTGAAGCGTTTACGTTGATACCGAAGCAGTAATCTGCTCCTGATGAAGCGTACTGCTTACCATTTACTGAGATAGGGAAAGGAATGTATCCTATATCGTCTGCGTTAGGTCCGCCTGCTTCCATCTGTGGGTATGCCCATGAACCAAGTACCATACATCCGATCTCGCCGTTGTTGATCATTCCCTTACATGACTCCCAATCTGTTGTTGAGTAATCATCCTCTGTAAGTCCCTGTGATACTGCATCGTAAAGGATCTTATATACTGCATAAGCATGTGTATCGTCGCCATAGTTCTTGAATGGATCCTTTGTATGGGCTAACTTCTGGTTCTTGTATGTAGCATCGCCTGTTGCTGTGATCGCGATATAATCATCCCAGGCTCCCATTGTCCAGCCTGCTGCATAGTTTGTGTAAAGTGGAATACAATCCGGATTCTTATCCTTGATTGCCTTGAGTGCCGCAATGAACTCCTCTGGTGTCTTAGGTACGTCTGTCACACCTGCATCAGCAAATACCTTCTTGTTGTATACGATACCCTGTGTTGTAGCTGCAAGAGGTACACCATATACCTGACCCTGATACAGCCATCTGTTTGAGTAATTACAAGACTGCTCATTGTATCATAATCGCCATATGACATGAAATATGTTGAAAGGTCTGCCATGTCAACTGCTGGGATACACATTACTGTCTCGTAGTTTCCTGACTGAAGATGTGTAAGAGCATCTTCTGCATAGTTTGTATCTGTGATGACATCAACCTTGATGTTTGGATACTCCTTGTTGAAGTCCTCAAGATACTGCTTCCAGTTCTTTCCGCCGTAGTCATCTGAGTCCATATCAGTTCTGTTGTTGTAGAACTTGATCTCCGCTGAAAGATCTGTGAAGTCTGTTCCTAACTGGATGTCTGCATATGACTTGATTCCCTCAGCATCAGCTGTTGTGTCATCTGCTGAATCACTTCCTGCTGCCTCTGTGGCAGCCTTTGTTGCCTCTGTTGTGTCCTTGTTATCGCTGTCTGAGCCTCCACAACCTGCAAGTGATGCTGCCATAAGACCAGCCATTGCGATACATGCAATACGCTTTGATTTCATAGTTTTGTCCTCCTTAAAACCTTCTTTGTTTTTAACTTTATATTAAGTATACATTAATTTACTTTTTAGTCATCACTCAATTTTGTTTTTAATCACAGTATTTTGTACTTTTCGTTAATTTTACCATTATCGTTATTTTTTTTCAATATCGTATAGACATTTTATCTATATATTTTTATCTTTAATTAGCATTTTATTGTTTTTTTAGCTAATTAGCCGCTAATTTATATCGCTTTTAGCTTGTGATGATTGTTTAATAATTGTATTATTATGGATAGGAGGTGGTTTACATGTTAGCTAAAGAATTAATTTCCTGCACTGTACTGTCAGGTTACAATATTCAGAAAGATATTGAGAACGCAAGATTCCACAGTGCGTTCTTTACATATGAAGAATCAATGATTAACGATGGCCTGATTCATCTTCTGGCCAACGGCGATATTTCTTTTGCTTATTCATGCAGTTATACCTTCTCTTTCATTCCGTGTTACCATTTCTTCTATATATATGAAGGAACTCTTACAGTAACATCGGGCAACAGCAAATCATCATATTCCAAGAATACAGCCGCGCTTTTTGAGGCAGGATCAGAAATAACATACGCCACGAACGGCAAGTGTCGTTTCTACGATGCATTCATCCTCGGAGCTCCACTTCGCCTGTATCACGAGTTTCTCCCCGAATCCATATATTATAAAAAGGACTCTGCCGGAGCCTCTGTACTCTGGAGTCATCTTTCACTGATAAGCAGACTCCAGGGGGAGTTGTCTGCCACCGATATTTTCAGAATTTCCAAATGGTTTAATGATATCCTGACCGAATTATGTGTATTTATTGAAAACTCATCCAAGAAGATGGATTGTGTGCCTTCTTATCTTTTATCGATAAAGAATCAGATGGATACAAACTACGCCGAACCGATGTCGCTTGATGACCTCGAGGCAACTTACAGGATCAGCAGATACAGGATATGCAGAGAATTTTCATTTCACTTCGGTGAATCACCTATGCGCTATCTCAACAGTCGCAGGATCGATGTTGCCAAAAGGCTCCTTCTCACAACAGATCTGTCCGTCCACGAGGTCGGATCCCAGGTTGGAATCGAGAACACAAACCATTTTATAAATCTGTTCAAAAAAGACACCGGTACAACTCCGCTGTCTTTCAAGCAGGCTGCACCGGTGTCTATTTCCGATTTGCATTACAATTAATATGTAGTTTTATTATCGTTCTATTCTGGCAACGCTATCCTTTACCACGATTCGTCCATCCACGACAAATATGCCATCAGTATATTTTTCGTTGGATATCTTTTTTATAATCTTATGCATGGTTCTCTCTGCCATCTCCTGCATATTGATCTCGTATGTGGTCACGCCTATATCGCAGCTTCCAGGATACATGTAATTATCAAACCCCACAACGGACACATCCTCAGGAACTCTGTAGCCCGCAGCATTGAGTATCTTTATGAGCGTAGCTGCCGCAAGATCACAGTTGCACACAAACGCTGTAGGCATATTCTTTGGAAGTTTAAAACAGTTCTCCTCGTCAAACTGACCCGTCTTCACATCTCTGTCCGGAATAACCCAGTCTTCTCTGAGCGGAATATCATGCTCCAACAAAGACTTTATATAGCCCAAATATCTGTCAGTTATACTGTTCGTTGAACCTATCGTGCCAACATATGCAATATCTCTATGTCCCATATCATACAGATAATTAGTCAGCATATAGCTTCCATAGAAACTGTTTGCTATAACCGTGTCTATCGGTCTCGAATTGTCATAGTAATCCACATATTCTACAGGAACCTTGGCTGTCTTCTCCAGCTTTTCCAGGTATTCCTTACCCATGGAACCTACAACAACTATTCCATCAACCTTGTCGTCCTCCAAGAGCATAGGCATCTCAGCGTTCAATACACTATCTCTGGAAACAAACTCCAGCATAGTAAAGCAGCCTCTTGCCACCGCCTTTTTGTTAAGTACCTGATATAACTGCCAATAGAACGACGGATACTTTCCAAGGTATATCTCTTGAATGAGAACACCAATATTATACTTTTTCTTTGCCGTCTTCTTTCTGATCTCAGATGGTGACTGGTATCCCATCTCATCTGCCAACTGTTTGATCTGTGCTCTGAGTTCCTCGCTGACACCCTTCTGATCTGAAAGTGCCTTTGAGACCGTCACGGTACTCACGCCAACAATGGCAGCTATGTCTCCCAATTTTACTGATTTTGCCATAACTAGTCCTTCTCACTTTATTTTTTCACGTGGTTAAATAACTTAATTTTTATTTTATTTTTAGGTTAAACTATTGTCAAGTACAAAGTGATACAGTCTGCTCATATAATCTCCACGCATAGTTTCAATGAGCATTCCGGCATTCATGAGGAGATCTCCCCCATACACTTTCTCCGTTCCGTCAAGTCTGTAATCTGCAGCCACGTCAAGCCCTAAAAGTTTTATCTTTCTACTGTGTACGTTAGGTCTTCCAAGCACCTGAACGTAAGTCACCAACGCCTCACTCTTATCCTTTGCAACAACCATCCAGCAATCATACAGTCCATTTTCCCTGTACGATGCAACCCTATAATAATCACCCTCCCTTACAAGATCATTATATTTATGATACATAGACACCTGCTCAGGTATCATCGCACGTTCTTCTTCACTTATTTTTGTGATATCGAGTTCATAGCCAAATGTTCCCGCCAGAGCCACATGTGCCCTGGTCATAAAAGGTGTACTTCTTCCAACTGTGTGATTAGGGCAATCCGACACATGGGCGCCCATGGTCGAAAGCGGATATATCAGTTCCGTTCCCTCCTGTATAGAAAGTCTCTCTATGGCATCCGTGTCATCGGAGCACCATATCTGCGGACTGTAGTAAAGCATGCCAGGGTCAAATCTTGCACCACCGCCCGAGCAGTTCTCAAGCAAAAGATCTGGGAAATCGTTAACAAGGCGCTCTTGCAGCTCATATACTCCAAGCACATACCTGTGAGCCAATTCTCCCTGCCTGTCTCCGGTGAATTCTACGCTGCCGATATCCGTGAGCTGTCTGTTCATATCCCACTTAACATACTCAATATTTGCGGATGAGATCACGTTATGCACACATTCATACACATAGTCTCTAACTTCTTTTCTCGAAAGATCAAGCACGTACTGATTTCGCGATAATGTAGCCGTTCTCTCCGGAACCGCAAACGCCCAGTCAGGATGCTTTCTGTAAAGTTCAGAATCAGGGGAAATCATTTCAGGCTCCATCCATATTCCAAATTTCAGCCCCAGCTTATTCACCTCATCGACAAGATGTTTCAAACCGCCCTTGATCTTGTTTTCATTTACAAACCAGTCTCCAAGACTTGTGGCATCATCATTTCTATGTCCAAACCAGCCATCATCCATGACCAGCATCTCTATTCCATGTTCTGCCGCACTCTTTGCTATCGCAAGGAGCTTATCGGTATCAAAGTCAAAATATGTAGCCTCCCAGTTGTTGATGAGGACAGGTCTCTTCTGGTGAAGATATCTGCTCCTTATCATGTGGCATCTGTAAAAATCATGAAGATTTCTAGTCATCTGTCCAAGTCCATCATGGCTGTATGTAAGCACAACCTCAGGCGCTGTAAACGTCTCTCCAGGCGTGAGCCACCACTCAAATCCCTCTGAATGTATGCCCATGACTGCGCGTACGGAATCAAACTGTGATTTCTCTATCTGTGCGATGAAGTTACCCGAGTACACAAAATGCATTCCATATACATCACCCGTAGTCTGATCTGTCCCCTTTGTCATCCATGCCATAAACGGATGGTCCTGGTGGGATGACTCACCACGGAGAGAGCTTACACTCTGCTTGCCATAAGCTATCGGGCGTCTCTCGATCTGTCTCTCCCTGGCCCATGAGCCATGAAGAGTAAGCATCTCAAAATCCTCGTCATCCATGTCTATACATGCAGAATATACCTTTGTGAGCCTGATATCCTTATCACCTGCATTTTTCACGCTCACACTTCTGGTTATAACATCCTCATCCTCAAACACAGAATATATCAGGTCAACATCAATGCCACATCCCCCATCCATCATATGGACAACGAGAGTCTGAACCTCCTCTTCTCCCGCAAATGATGCCGGAAGGCCACTAATCCCCGGTTTTCCATTTACAATATCGTAATCCACAAATTTCAGATCAACGGTTCTGCTGCCATTTGCAGTCTTTACTGCAATACAACTCTCCCTGTAGTCTCCTATTCCATTTCCGGAATACTCTGTCGGAAATGTATCCATAAATGAACATCTCTCCCTGTTATTCTTGGACGGAACAAAAGGAGCCTCACACGTTCTCAAAAACTGATCACATTTCTGCGGACGAATCTTCTGTCCATAATATATATGTCCGACAAACCCCTCTTCATCGACGATTCCGATCCGGTAACTCGTGTTTCTCGTATCAAGTTCAAATATTCTGTTTGCCTCATCATATCTTATGCTCATATGTATCTATAGTCTCCTCGTTTTATTTATGGGTATCACTCTCTGCTTATGTATTCAAGAAATTCAAGTGCAAGATCCATATTCTTGGCATTCTCGCCAAATCCCACTGCAGCATCCATTTCATACCAGCCGGTATCCTTCACCCAGGAATTATCACCGATCTTTATTCCGACAGGTATCTTCTCACCCGTTTCAATAACCGTTGCATACACAAACGAATCTTTATACTTTTCTTTCAGTTCATCAGTCAGCACCTTATCAAGATCCTGCATATATCCGAACTCTCCAAAACTCATAACAAGGTCTGTGTCGGCAAAGAACACGTCCACCGCATTCGCCATAAATTTGTTCTGTATAAGCTGTAGACTATCCTGACTCATGGCATCATTCGGATCAGTTGACACGCCGATCCCTGTACTTATACTGACATATTCCTTCTCCGCATCAAGACCATTTTCACTGAGGAATTCCTCATAATACACCTTGTCATTCGCCGCGGATTCCTGTTGTGTAGTGTTGACCGCAAGGATGTTGAGTGCCGCAGATTCCGCCGTAAAATGTTTTACGACAAGGAATACAACTATGCCCACAACAACAAGTGCAAATAGAGCCTTCGGAGCATAATACTCCAGTATGTATTCCTTTTTCTGCTGTTTGTTCATAAGGCTGAGTTTCTGTTTCTCAGACATATGCTCATCCACATCCAAGACGCTCTCCGGCTCTCGCTTCTCTTTTTCATCGGTTTTCTCATCGATGATATGTCCAGCGATACTTTTTATATTTTTCTTTTCTATTTCTCTCTCTTTTTCTATTTCTTTTTCTGGCATATAATCTCCTATACTACTCCTATACGCGTTTGCCACACACTGCCGTTACTTTAAATATTATAACATTTTTTAGTTAATTTTTAAACAGCTTTTAGTATTTTTAACTATATTTTACTTTGTGACATATAACAACGTTCAGTTATCTAGTCCCCTGAAGCTCCTGATTTCCTGCCTTCTTTTTATACAAAAGGGACCTCAGCATCAAGGCCGAGATCCCCCTTGTTCAGCGCATTGGCTGGAAAGTGCATTTACATGTTTAATTTTGTAGTATATGGAAGGAATGTTTTTCTTTTCTGGCAGTAAATTCTGCCATATTTTGTGTTTGTTTATTTAGCAAGCTCCTGCACACATGCTTTCATCTCATCTATCTTTGACATGGCATTTTTTAGGCTGATTTCATTCACGCCAAAGTAGAATTTGATCTTTGGTTCATTTCCAGAAGGCCTAACCGCGAACCACGCATTATTTTCCAGCTCATAGTACAGCACGTTTGATTTTGGAAGACCCATGTGCTCCTCTTCGCCATCAAGCGGCTTGCGGATTCCGCTCACATAGTCCCTCATACCGGTAACTTTGATACCTGCAAAGTTCGTAAGTGGATGGTTCCTGAAGTTCTCCATCATCTCCTTAATCTGTGCTGCACCATCTACACCCTTTAGAGTTATCCCAAACGCACCTTCAAAGTAATAGCCATATTTGTGATAAACCTCTTCCATGGCATTACAGATGGTTTCTCCCTGCAGCTTATAAAATGCTGCTATTTCACATAAAATGACAACGGCTGCGCAAGCGTCCTTGTCACGAGTGTAGTCTCCTACCAAACATCCAAAGCTCTCCTCCATTCCGAAGATGAACTTGTATGTGTTGTTCTTCTCAAAGAGAAGGATCTGCTCACCTATGTACTTGAATCCGGTGAGTGTCTCTATATATTTCAGTTTGTAATTCTCTGCTATAGCCTTTGTAAGATTGGTACTGACAACCGTATTACAGATAGCTCCGTTTGCCGGCAGTTTGCCGACTGCCTTCTGCTCGCGGCAGACATACTCTGCGATCAAGGCTCCTGTCATATTGGCATTAAAGCGGACATATGGATATGCAGGATCATCTGCAAATTCCGTGTCCTTCCAGATTCCCGTGCTGTCCTTGACGTATATTCCAAGTCTGTCTGCATCAGGATCTGTGGCCATGATAACGTCCGCATCAACCTTTTTTGCCAGTTCTATTCCCATGGCAAATGCTGATGGTTCCTCTGGATTTGGTGACTTGACTGTGCTGAAGTCTCCGTCAGGAACAGTCTGCTCCTCTACAACATATACGTGCTTGAAGCCAAGTCTCTTGAGCACTTCCCTTACAGGTACATTTCCTGTTCCGTGAAGTGGTGTGTATACTATCTTGATATCGTCTGCAACCTTCGGAATGATATCGCCGTGGATGGTCTGTTTTATGAGTGCCTGATAGTAATTCTCATCAACACTCGTAGGAACCATACAGAACAGGCCGTCTGCGATAGCCTTGTCCTTATCCATGGTCTTGACATCCTCGTATCTCTCAACATCCGCCACATGTTTCAGGATATCCTGATCCTGAGGGGATACGATCTGGCTGCCGTCCTCCCAGTACACCTTGTAGCCGTTGTACTCAGGTGGATTGTGGCTTGCTGTTACCACGATTCCGGCTATACATCCAAGCTCTCTCACTGCAAATGACAGCTCAGGTGTAGGGCGGAGTGCATCAAACACATATGTCTTTATGCCATTTGCATTGAGACACAGAGCTGATGCCTCTGTGAACTCTGCTGACATATTTCGACAGTCATGTGCAATTACTACACCTCTCTTAGCAGCCTCAGGGCCAACCTCAAGTATGTATTCTGCAAGGCCCTGTGTAGCCTTTGTAACTGTATATATATTCATTCTGTTGGTTCCGGCACCCATGATTCCGCGCATTCCGCCGGTTCCAAATTTCAGATTCTTGTAGAATCTGTCCTGGATCTCTTTGTCATCATCTGCGATACTTCTAAGCTCTTCCTTGGTCTTCTCATCAAAGCAGTCTGACTCAAGCCAGAACTTGTATTCGTCCATGTAACCCATCTTTTTTACCTCCATCTTGTAATTATTTTTAGTCGCGACCGCGATCTTCGAACCTATTTTCTGCTGACATTTATTTGCCAGCCACTTCGTTTCTTACCAATCATCCCGTTTTATGAGAACATCGCCTTCACATTTGCTGCAAGCTCGTCAAGCTGCTCTGCCGCATCCTCCTGTGAGTTTCCCTTTACCCCGAGATAGAACTTGATCTTCGGCTCTGTACCTGAAGGTCTCACAAGGAACCATGCGCCATCCGCAAGCTGATAATATATCATGTTGGACTTTGGAAGCACCGCCGCCTCGGACTTGCCTGTCGCTGCGTCTGTCTCTGTTCCAAGCTTGTAGTCGTAGATTTTCTCCACGCTGTAAGTTCCGACCTTCTGCACCGGATTATCTCTCAGCGTCTGTATCATTGACTGTATCTTTGCAGCACCCTCACGTCCGTCAAACTTCATGGTCTGAACCTTCTCTTTGTAGTAACCATATTCCTGCCACAATTCAACCATTCTGTCCCACAGAGTCATGCCACGGTTCTTGTAGTATGCCGCAGCCTCACAGAGAAGCATCAGCGTTCCAACCGAGTCCTTGTCCCTTGCATATGTACCAGGCAGACATCCAAATGTATCTTCAAGCCCGAACACATAATTGTGTTCACCAGTCTGCTCATAAGCCCTCATTCTCGATGCTATATTCTTAAATCCGATCAGGTTGTTGCAGTCACAGAAGGTGTCGTACTTCTTACATATCTCCTTGACCATATTGGTGATAACAACCGTAGTTACAATCGCCGGATTCTCAGGCAGTCTTCCGCTCTGGGATCTCTGCATCAGCACGTAATCACAGAGGATCGCACCGAACATATTTCCTGTAAATTCTTTATACTCATTATTCTTGCTGTCATATCCATACATTCCGAGTCTGTCAGCATCAGGGTCTGTGACAAGAATCAGCTCGCCGCCGACCTTCTTCGCCAGCTCAAGACTCAGGGCATACGCCTCTGCGCCCTCAGGATTTGGAGATTTCACAGTTGGGAAATTACCATCTTGAACAGCCTGTTCCTCAACGACATGTACATCCTTGAAACCAAGTTCGCTGAGAACTCTTGTAACAGGCTTAAGGCCTGTTCCGTGAAGCGGAGAATATACGATCTTCAGATCTCCCGCCTTCTGAATCTCCTCCGGATTCATGACAAGCTTGTGAAGCTCTCCTATATATGCGTCATCGATCTCCTGACCGATCACATTCAACAGTCCTGCATCTATTGCAGCGTCCTTGTCCATAGTCTTAACCATGGAGAAATCTTCTATATTGTTGACCTCTGCAATGATCTCCTTATCCTGAGGAGATACGATCTGGGCTCCATCATCCCAGTAAACCTTATATCCGTTGTATTCCTTTGGATTGTGGCTTGCCGTTATATTCACGCCGATATTGCAGTGCAGATGTCTCACTGCAAATGAAAGCTCCGGTGTCGGGCGGAGCGCATCAAACAGATACACCTTCACGCCATTTGCACACAGGCAGAGAGCAGTTTCAAGCGCATACAGCGAAGCATTGTTTCTGTTGTCAAATGCTATAGCTGCCGACGGCTCTGATATTCCGATCTTCGCCAGGTAGTTAGCAATTCCCTGTGTTGCCATGCGAACCGTGTAAATGTTCATGCGGTTCGTTCCCGCTCCCATCACGCCTCGAAGTCCACCTGTTCCAAACTCAAGGTTTGTGTAAAATCTATCTTCAATCTCCGCTTCATTATCCTTTATGTTTACGAGCTCCTGCTTCGTAACATCATCTACCTGATCGCTGCCAAGCCACATCTCGTATCTCTGCTTTGCGTCCATCTTCTACCCCTTTCCTGACCTCACAGGCCACACAGATTTTTCCTTTTTATCTATCCACAATTTATCTTCCGTTCATTTTATTAGGCTATTTTTAGCTAATTTATTGTTATTTGTATAATATATTAAGTAGTTTTTAAATTCAATATTTAATCTTGCAATTTATATCACTTTGTTGCGCAGATGTATATTGCAGCCGTTTTATTATGGTGGTATTAACTAAAAGAATTATATTTTCTGCAATTGACTTGTAATATAACCGACCTTTTTTATTCCTTTACAGAGGCCATTTGTGATCTGCTCAAGATCAACCTGAGCGTTGTAGCCGGATTTGTGTACAGCAAGATCACGGAGGCACAGAAGGATCAGAAGGAGCTCGTAGTCCAGGTGGCATCCAGGGATCTGAAGAGCCGAATGCCGGAGTATGAACTGATCAGGATCATCGGTATACTGATCGATAATGCGCTTGAATCGACCGCCCCATTTGGCACTGCATATCTGTACCTGGACAGCAGGCAGAACCAGATAGAAATAAGAACAAGAAACAAGGGTTCCGTCAAAACCAACGAATTCCGCCAGAATATGTTCTCACCGGGATATACCACCAAAACCGGAGACAGACATGGCCATGGTTACGGTCTCTACAACCTGAAAAAACTGACCGACAAGTACAATGGTAAAATATATCTCGACACGGTAAATACCGACCAGGGAGACTACATACAGTTCGACGTCATCGTATAATGACAGCAAAGCGCCGTCCGGTCACCAGACCAGACGGCGCTTTTTTGTATTTGCTATATATTATACTTATGCTACTCTGCCAGCTTGTTGAGCTTCTCAACAAGTGCTGTCTGGAGAGCTTCAAGCTTTGCATCTGCATCATCAAGGCTTGTTCCCTTGATTCCGTAGTACAGCTTGATCTTTGGCTCTGTTCCTGATGGACGTACACATGCCCATGCGCCATCCTCAAGGTCGTAGTAGAGAACGTTGGACTGTGGAAGTCCTGACTCTGTGACCTCTCCGGTGGCAAGATCTGTGATCGTGTTCTTCTCGTAATCACGAACCTTGAGAACCTTGAGCGTATCGATCTGAGTAAGTGACTCAGCTCTGAGTGAGGACATGATCTTGCGGATCTTCTCTGCTCCTGTAACACCTTTGAGCGTTATTGTGTAGAGGCCTTCCTTGTAATATCCGTACTTCTCATAGAGATCAAGCATGTGATCCCACAGAGTGATTCCCTGGCTCTTGCAGTATGCAGCAGCCTCGCAGAGACACATAACTGCAACCGGAGCATCCTTGTCTCTTGCGTATGTTCCAACGAGACATCCGTAGCTCTCCTCCATACCCATTACGAAATTGTATGAATTATTCTGCTCGAAGAACTTGATCTGCTCACCGATGAACTTGAAGCCTGTTAGAACCTCGATGAGGTTGACATTGTAATCTGCAGCCAGTGGATCAGCCATATTTGTGGTTACAATAGTCTTGACCATGGCCGGATTCTTTGGCATGAGACCGCATTTTGTTCTCTCTCTGAACTGGTATTCAGCGATTATAAGTCCTGACATATTTCCTGTAAATGGCATATACTTGCCTGTCTTTGTATCGAGTGCGTATATTCCAAGACGGTCTGCATCAGGATCTGTAGCGAGAACTATGTCCGCATTCTTCTCCTTTGCCAGCTTGAGGGCAAGCTCAAATGCCTTTGGATCCTCTGGGTTTGGATACTCAAGCGTTGTGAACTCAGGGTCTGGAAGCTCCTGCTCAGGAACAATGTATACGTTTTTGAAACCAAGCTCGGACAGGACTCTCTTTACAGGTACAAGACCGGTTCCGTGGAACGGTGTGTATACGATCTTGATGTTCTCTGACTGCTCCTTGATGATCTCAGGATGAATGATCTGCTTCTTGAGTTCCTCCATATACGCGTCATCTATCTCGGCACCTATGATAGTGAGAAGGCCCTTGTCAAGTGCCTCCTGCTTATCCATGGTCTTTACTGTATGAAAATCTGTTACAGCCTTAACCTCTGCGATGATCTCTCTGTCCTTTGGAGCTGTGATCTGCGCGCCATCCTCCCAGTACACCTTGTAACCGTTGTACTCTGGTGGATTGTGGCTGGCTGTTATAACTATACCTGCTGTACATCCAAGCTTTCTGACTGCATATGAAAGCTCAGGTGTAGGTCTGAGTGACTCAAAGAGATATGACTTGATTCCATTTGCACACAGGCAGAGAGCTGCTTCTGTTGCAAACTCTGGAGAATACTTTCTTGAATCGTATGCTATTGCCACGCCCTTGTCCTGCGCATTCTGCTTCACAATGAAGTTTGCAAGACCCTGTGTAGCCTTGCGGACGGTGTAGAAGTTCATTCTGTTGGTTCCCGCGCCTATCACACCTCTGAGTCCACCAGTTCCAAATACAAGATCACGATAGAATCTGTCCTCGATCTCAGCCTCATCATCAGCTATGGCTGCAAGCTCCTTCTTGGTGTCCTCATCGAAATAATCATCTGTCATCCAAAAATCATATGTGTCTCTGTAACTCATCTTTCTACTTCTCCTTCTTTTTTCTCATTTAGTATGCCCTTTTATGAACGTTCTGCTGTTTGAGCAATCACTGCTCAGCGCTTCCTATTTTCTCAGGAATTCTAGTGGATCTCCCTCAGCCAGAAAATGTGTCATGAGGTATGCTCCTCTGAGCGACACCTGTTCCTCTGACAGGATTCTTCTGACCTCACCTCGGTCTGCGAGTATGACCTGTATATCCTCTGTGCTCTCCTTGCTGTCGAGATTTGGTGTTCCTGTAACTGTTCCAAATACAGCACTGCTCATCTCATCCGTAAATCCCGGGCCCATATAGAATGGCCTTCTGTAGAGTTCTTCTCCGCCCTCATATACATCAAGGGTAAGCCCTGTCTCTTCCTTCATCTCCCTGACTGCTGCCTGCGCCGGAGTCTCATCTCCGTCCACCAGTCCTGCAGGAAGTTCATATATATATGTATCGAGTGGGTATCTGTACTGCCTTATGAGCACCAGCTTCGGCTCATCTTCCAGCTTAACTCCATATATAACTATTCCTTCCGGTTTTATATCGTGGGTCTTTATCTTGATGTCGTTCTCTTTATTCCTTGAAGCAAAGTAATAATTGAAGTCTTTTCCAGCCGTGTCAACCGCATCTATATGATAGAGGTTGAGGAACGGATTGTCTGTGAGTTTTTGTACGCCTTTGTATTTCTCTTTCACTTCATCACATCCCTTCTGTGTATTTTAATGTATTCAGCCGACCATACATTCGCAAAACCGCACGGTTCCCGTGCTCTTTCGCTGCTGCGCAGCTATTTTGCTCATTGTATGGGGCGGTGACTCTATTCGAGTCACCACAGGATAAGAACACCTGATTCTTACATGCAAGCATGTCGAATCCGCTGTTCTTATCCTGCACGGCTGAATATTTACCTTTATTCAAAATTAGCATAGTTTTTACAATATATCAAATTCTTTTTTAAGTAATTTTATCATTTTTTAGCTATTTTTAATGTTTTTTAGTATATTTGCGTCATTTTGCCATATTTTTCTATGTGATTCCTGGTTTTGATGCAGCTATGTGCCTCCTGATTCTGAATATTTTTTACTCAAAAAATCCGGGCACTTTGATCTGCCCGGATTCCAAAAATGTTATGCAATTTATACTCTACTGATTCTCTGTCGATACCAGTTGATATTCTGCATCTCTCAACCTGCAGTAATAAAATGTCTGTCCAGCCTCCTCTGTGTAGGTTTCAAATACTCCCGTAACGATCACCTCACTCTGGTCCGCCGGGTAATCGCCTGGATATACTGCACCTCCACCAAGTTCAAATTCAAGTCCCTGACTGCAGCATGCCAAAGCGTCGGCTATGAGACAATAATTATAATATTTGTCGGTTATTGGATAATAGGATGCATAATACTTTCCTTCTATCCTTATCGTCTTGCCCTCATATTCCTCAGGTTTTGACATCATCTGATATACCGTCGCATATACAAGATCGCTTCCCATAAGTGTGAGATCCACATCCACACCCTCAGACTTGTATTGCGCTATAACTGAGCTGTCTCCATTCACAACCTGCCCATATGTTGGTTCTGATGTCGCCTCAGTTACAGATGCGGATTCTGTCTCTGTCGTGGTTTGCATCTCTGTTGTGATCATCGTCTCTGTTGTGGCTCCCACTGACGACTTACTTTCCACATCACCATCGCCTGTTTTCTGATTAAGCACCTTATCCACTGCATTCTGTGTGTTCAAACGACTGCCCGCAGTCTGAGATGCTCCACCACAGCCTGTGACAGTCAGCAACATACTCAGCACCAATATTGACATAATCAATCGCTTAAATCTGTGTCTGCATCCATGCATTCTTCTATTTCTATTCATATACATATTCTTATCTCCTCATCACTTTCCCTGCTATACTGTTAAATGCAAATATAACCATATCGCATGCAACGATCGTAGATCCTACCGGTGTTGAAAATAATATAGATACCAGCATGCCGGTCAAAGTTCCCACAACTGACAATACAGCCGAATATAATACCACTGACCTGAAACTATACATAACTCTCATTGCCGAAAGTGCAGGGAATACCAGAAGCGCCGTGATGAGCAGGGAGCCCACCAGATTCATTGCAAGCACTATTTGCTAATGTGCGATAAAGAAGTAATAGAAGTGTAAAAAATTTTGCCGTTCCTATCCGGCACTTGGCCATTGTGTCGGATAGGTCGGGCGTTAGGCTTCGGGCAAGTCAATCTTGCCGACAAAGCTGTAATAAATCTCAATGTCCTGCCTGCGGGTGCCGTTCTCGTCATAGCTGCACTCATGCACGACGATTTTCTCAATCATTTCCCGCAAGAGGGTGGGGGTAAGTTCCTCAAAGGCAAGGTGCTTTCGGACAATCCCCATAAACTTTTCCGCGTTGACGGTAGCGGCCTGCGACTTGGAGAGTTCTTCCTGCAAAGCGGCGGCGCGGTCTTTCAGTTCCCGTTGCTCCTGCTCATAGTCTGCCGACAGTTCCATGAAACGCTCGTCGCTGATTTTGCCGTTCACATTGTCCTCATACAGCCGCTTGATAATGCGGCTCACTTCGGAAATGCGCTCCTGCGCCTGTTCAAGCTGCCTGGTGGCTGCGGCGGTCTTTCTCTTGCCGCCGATCTCGTTCTGCTGGATAAGCAGCTTTACAAAGCGGCTCTCATGCTTGGCGGCGTATTCCGTCACCTGCCGGAGATTGGAGAGGACACCGGCGGTCAACAGGTCGGTGCGGATAAAGTGCGCCGTACAGTCGCGGGTGCGCTTCTTGTAGCTGCCGCAGATGTAACAGTCCTGCTTGCGGTTCTTGTTCTGATACCGCTGCTGGTACATCACATGGCCGCAGTCGGCGCAGAACAGCATACCGGAGAACAGCCCCACTTCATCATAGCGGTTCGGGCGTTTGCGCTGCTTGCGTAACTCCTGCACGCGCTCCCATGTTTCTCGGTCTATGATAGGCTCATGGTGGTTCTCAAAAACAGCCTGCTTCTCCACGGGGTTCTCTACACTGTGTTTGACCTTGTAAGAGGGCTTCTCCGTCTTGAAGTTTACCAGACAGCCGGTGTACTCCCGGTTTTCGAGGATATGAACGACGGTGTTCGTCGCCCATTTGCACTCATAGCCGGGGTGGTAGCGGCGTGTGCTGCCCGTCCTGCGGTATTCCAGCGTCCCCGGCGTGGGGATTTGCTGCTCCGTAAGCATACGGGCAATCTTGGTCGGGCCATTCCCGGCAAGGCAAAGCTGGTATATCTGCTGGACAACCGGCGCGGTTTCCTCGTCAACGAGATAGTTCTCGTCCTCGTCCATGAGATAGCCATATACCGGCTTGCTGGTAACAGGCTTTCCACTCATGCCTTTTGCTCGTTTTACTGCTTTGATTTTCTTGCTCGTATCTCTCACCAGCCATTCGTTGAACAGATTTCGCAGAGGGGTAAAATCGTTGTCCATGCCGCCGTTTGCGCTGTCCACATTATCGTTGACAGCGATAAAACGCACTCCCTTTTGAGGGAACAGCATTTCCGTGTAAAACCCTACCTGCAAGTAGTTTCGCCCTAACCGGCTCATGTCCTTGACGATGACCGTACCCACTTTCCCGGCCTCAATGTCTGCAAGCATGGCTTGAAAACCGGGGCGCTGGAAGTTTGCTCCGGAAAAGCCGTCGTCGGTGTACCAGCGCAGATTGGTAAAGCCGTTCTGCTTGGCGTAGGTTTCCAAAATCCTTTTCTGGTTCGATATGGAATTACTCTCGCCTTGCAACTCGTCCTCATGGGACAATCTCGGATAAAGGGCAGTAATGAGGTTTTGGGTGGCTTGTCTTAACATAAAATCCTCCGTTTCCGACAGCCAGCCCCACTATTCCGTATCTTTATTGTACCACGGAATAGCGGGGGCTGTATAGCGGCAAAAGTGTAAAATCTGCTTCTTTATGGTTTGTCAAATTGCCGGTTTTTGTGTAGCAGCGGCTTCCGCTTCCAGTACCCGCGCCATTTTGTCGGCGGCGGTGGTCGTGGTGTCTTTCTTGAAATAGCCGGACACGACAAGGACGGAATTGCCCATGCGGATTTCCGTCACGCAGTCGGGGCGGCGGGCGGTGCGGGTGTCGTGCTGCTTGTTATCTGCCATAGGCAATACTCCTTTCAGTCGGTAATCAGTTTCTTCATGCTCTCCATTTTCCGCTGCGCGGTTTCCTGCCGGAAATTCTCGCCGGTGAAGCGTACCGGGACGCACATAGAAAGCAGCCGGTCATAAATCCGGGAATGGGCGGTGTCCTCCGGGTTGTGCAGGTCGTCCAGCGTGAGGTTGGTCGTGACGATCAGCGGCTTGCCGCTGCGGTAACGGCTGTCAATCACATTGAAAACCTGTTCCAGCCCATACTCGGTGCCGCGCTCCATGCCGAAGTCGTCAAGGATAAGCAGCGGATAGCGGCAAAGGCGGGAAATGTACTCGTTGCGCCCCTCAAAGCTGGCGGCAAGGTCATTGAGGATAAGGGCAAAATTCGTCATGTGGACGGGGATTTCTTTCTCCATGAGGGCGTTTGCGATACAGCCCGCAAGGTAGCTTTTCCCGGTTCCCACACCGCCCCAGAACAGGCAGCCGATATTGTCGGCTCGCATATCCTCCCAGTGTTCCACATACCGGCGGGCAATCCCGGCCTGCGGGTTCCTGCCGTTGTCGTTCTCAAAAGTCCAGTCCCGCATGGTGGGGTCGGTAAAGCCCCGGCGTTTCAGTTCTTCCACGGTGTCAAGGTGCCTGCGCCGCTTCTCGGCGGCCTCCCGTTCCTCGCGGGCGGCTTTCTGGCAGTCGCATTCTGCCGGGTGGCGGTCGCGCCCGAAGATAGCGGCCTTATCCGGCGCAAAATAGGCTTCTTTCGGCTTGCGGCACTTGCCGCAGTACAGTAAACCGTCCTCGCCGGTGTAGTCCTCCGGCTCCGGGGTGGCAGCCGTCATATTCTCCAAAACAGCGTTGATTTCGTTCTTCATAGACTCTCGCCCTCCTTGCATGAGTAGTCTGGTATGCCCTTTTTCGGGGCTTTCTTGGTTGCGTCCTCCTGCGCCCATTTGTAGATTGTGGCGGCATGGCTGCGGTATCGCTTGCCGCTGGACGCGATATGGCAGGATAGCCGGTCAATGTAGTAGTTCCATTTGTCGGGCAGGTCTGCTTTCAGCCCGTCCAGTTCTGATTGCGAAAGAAAGACATTTTCATACCGGCCATAGGCGGCGCGGGCGGGCTGTCCCGTATCTAACTCTCGCTCTCTCTCTTTTTCTATCTCTATCTCTTTCTCTATCTCTTTCTCTATCTCTGGTGGACAAATGTCCGCTCGATATGGTGGACATTTGTCCGCCCCGGCCTTTGGCAAGGCTTTTTGCTCCTGCAAAGCCAGCCTTGCCCGCCGTTTTCGCTCCCCCTCGGTAGAGGATTGGCCGATCAGCAGTTCAATGTTGTTCATATACAGCGCGCCGCTTGGCAGCGGCTCCACAAGCCCCAGCTTCATAAAAATCTGCAAGGCTCGCTCTACGGTGCCGACTTGCTGGCGGGTAATGGTGGCAATCATCTGCGCGGTGTAGGGGATATTTTCATCAAGCTGCAACTTCCCGCCGTTTTTCAGCGATTTCAGGTACAGTTTCAAGAGAATGTTGGAATAGAGTATGCCGTCCTGCATACTTTCCAGCAGCACGATAGCGTCCTCGTCAAAGTAATTCTCTTTCAGCTTGAGGTAGTAGTATTTTCGGTTGTCTGACATGGTTCCTCCTTTGGGTGGATTTGGGGCGTTTGTACGCATTTAGAACGCCGTTTCCGGGGGAAAAGGATAAATGTATCGCGCACCCTTTGACACCCACGAAAAAAGCCTTGATTTATGCGGGTTTGAAAGGCTCTAAAGCGTGACATTTATGCCTTTGTTTCCGCTTTCGCTCGGCGGCTTTGATTTTCTTCATGCGTCCGGCGCAGTCCGGGCAGTATTTTCCCCGGTTTGACTTGGGGACAAAGGCCGCGCCGCAGACGGCACATCGTTTCCGGCTCCCCCGATACAAGAGGGCGGCGGCCAGTTCCTCGTCAAGGGGCAGGACAGCCACACGGAACCACCGGCACATGAGAGAAAGGGAAATACTCTGGACACACACGCAAGGCTCCCCGTCATCTAACAGCAGGCAGTTCCCCCCGTCGTAGTTACAGCACTCATGCACCAGCCGCCGCGCCCGCCGGTGCTGGCGGTAGTCCATGCGGGGCAGCTTATCGCTCATGGCTCTGCTCCTTTCTGCGGTGCGGCTCGCTCCGGCGCAAAATCTGGTCGATGTTCCGCTTGACGGTCTGCAACTCCGTGTACCGCTGCTTCTGTTCGTGGTAGGTGTTATACAGGCTGGATTTCTTGGAAACAAGCTGCTCGATCTCGTCCTGCAACGCTTTCCGGGCGGGCAGCTTGGTAATGCCATGCTCCCGGAAATACCGGGCGGCTGCGTCGGCTATGATAAAATCGCTCTCATGTGCCTGCCGGTATGCGGCGCGGGCTTTCTCGGATTTCTGTGCTTTCAGCCCGTCACGGGTGGGCTTGGTCTTGGCGTAGGCAAGTACCTGTCGCTGCAACTCCTTTTTCCCTTGTAGCTTTGTTTCCAGCGTTTTCAACTTGCCGCTGGTCTGGCGCATTTCCTGATAGGCGGTATCAACGGCGGCTTCTAACTGCTCCGGGGAAGTGAAACCGTATTCCTGATACACATTCAGCGTCGCGGCCATTTGTTTGAGGTTGTGCATGGTCGCCCAGCGTTCATAGCCCCGGCCTTTGCCCTCGGCCATTTTCTGCTTAATGTCCACAAGCCGCTGTACACCGTCCTGTTTTGGGGCGGTTTGTGGGGCTTTTGTGGGCTGTATGCCGGTTTTCCCATGCCGGGGATATTCGGGTATGGCTGCGGCCTTTTCTGTGGCTCTGGCGGCGTTCTGCTCCAAAACGGCAAGGACAGCGGCGCGGTCAAAGTCGTCGCCCAGCTTTCGGGCGGTAATGGGCTTCGTCCTGTCCGGCGTGAGGTAGGACAGCCGCCCCCGGCTCTCCTTGACGGTCACGCCCTCCCGCAGCAGCAGAGAGGAAAAGTCCTCAAATGAGGTCGCCGCAGACAGCGCGGCGCGTATGGTCTGCCGCAGCTTCTCCTTGTTCGTTTCAAACTTGGTCTGCCGTGGCGTGATACCGCCTGCAATCATGGGGGCGTTCTGCTTGTCCAGCGCGGCCTGTCCCTTTTTCTGCGCCCAATACTCCCGGTCGGTGACGCGGTTCTTGCTGCCGTTCAAGAGGTCGATTTGGTAAAGCCCCTCCCGGTGGCACATCTCCATGACTTCGGATTTGAAGTAGCACATGGCAGCGTCGGTACAGCGGTGCTTGCAACCGGCTTTTGTATCGGCTGGCCTGTCCATGTAGGGCAGGAACGGCACTTCCTCAATCCGCAGGCTGTTAATGACGATATGCACATGAATGTTGCCGCTGTGGTTATGCCCGTCCGGGTGGGTGCATACAAGGGCTTGGTGGCCGGGGAAATGCTCTTTACAGAATTGCTCCCCCAATGCCTGCGCCCGGTCTACGGTCAAGCCATTGTCCGGCCCGTCCCGTGGGTCAAAGCTGATGATATAGTGGTGGCTTTTCACATCTTCCCGCCGCTGGTTCTTCCCATAGCGGAGATTTGCCCGCATACAGGCAACGGCAAAATCCTCGCCGCCGCAGTTCAGCGTGGACAGCCGGTAGTCCTCGCGGGGGATAAGCCTGCCGGTTTCATCAAGGACGGGCTTCATGATAAACTCGTCATGCTCAAACAGCAGGTATTGTTCGGCGGCTCCATAGTCGGCGTTTTTAGAGTTGATATGCTTGAGTGTTGCCAACCGCGTCACCTACTTTCTTGAGGACTTCATACTTGAGGGCGGCAAGGTCGGCTATGGCGGCGCGTACCTCGCCGGACAGCGCGTTGTAGGGTGCGCCGTACTCGTTCAGATACCGGGCTATCTGGTTGAGGTTGCCGCCGATCCTGCCGTACTCGGCGGCCAGCTTCCCGACAGCGGAAAGCAGTTCGTCATTGACCGCCGACACATGGATAACGGGGCGTATGGTGGTGCGCCGTATCGCCTGCCGGAGAAATTCCGACTGGCTGATACCATAGGGCGCAAGCCGTGCTGTGAAGTCGGCGTATTCATCTTCGGACAGCCGGGTTTTCACAACCCGGCTGCGGTGGGGCGTGTTGTATCGCTTCGGCATGGGCTGTAAACCTCCTTTCACTTATCACAAAAAATGCTCTTATCTGTTAGCCATTTCCGGGGCGAAAGAGAGAAAAACTTTTCGCCGGACGGAAATCTTTTTTGCGGCGCAAGCCGCATAGCAGGGTTTGGGGAAGGCACTCCCCAACAAGTTTCCCGCGAGGGGCAAAACCGCAGAATTGCGGATTTTGGCACCGTGGTAGAAACTTGCTCTAAAAAACTACCGCTTTCCTCGGCGGCTCTGGTTTGCGGATATACTGGCTTGCTCCACCAATATAGCGATTGCGGCGGCGTGTTCTGCCCGCTGTTCACCACTACAACGGTGAAAAGGGGGCGTTTTGGCAAACGCAGCGGAAATTTTTTTGTTTTACCTGTCTGCTCCCTACAACAATCCGGCGGTGTGGTTTGCCAAAGATTTTTGAAAATGGGCGCAAAAAAAGCAGTAAACCTTTTCAAGATTTACTGCTTATCTGCCGCTGTGATGGGCGGCGGTATTAAATTGTCAGCCGTTTTTCAAATGGAATTTATCTGCAATCGCTTTCTTTCTGCTTTCCAATTCCTTTTCTGTAATCTTCCATAATCCTAACGCAATGATCTGCTATCTTTTGCATTCCGAGTTTTTCAAAAAAGGCAATTTGTATTTTCATCATTTCTTCACAAACAGTCAACTTCTGCTCATCCATATTGCTAATAGCAAGCCATGGGAACGCTTTATATTTCTTAGTGTCCCCAATGAGAAAATTGTACCCTATCAACTCATTTTCACGGAAAACGAAATAGAATTGTGGGCCTGAACCTGGAACTGACTTTTCCATAATTTGCTGCATTGTTTTCACGCCGCCGTATGCCGGAAAAAAACCTATTCGCTCAAGAGCATTTAATATGTCAATCCTTTTATCTGTGGGTATGTCTCTATAATTGATAATCTGTTCCATTTGCTCTACCCTCATTGAAGTTTAATTTGTTAGGCTCTAATTATACAACTTTTCTGTTTAGCGGTCAAAGTGGAACTTCAACAGGCTTTCTATCAGTTGCCTGACGATATGCTCCTGCATATCCGTGTTAATCTGTCCGTCCATTTTCGCACAAAAGCGGATATATCCCGCATAATGGGATAGGACGGCGGCAACAGCTTCCGGGTCGCCCTCGCTTGCCTTAACGATTGTCTCATAGGGAAGTAGCTGGCTCATAGGACAAACCCTCCAACTCTGCCCGTAGCCGCCGTAAAATCATCTGAATACGCCGCCCGGTTGTGTTGCCAGCCCGTCCATATCTCCGTCCAATCTCCCTATGCGTCAATCGTTGGAAGTAGTACAAGAAAATGATTTCCTGTTCCATCTGTGATAGTGCGGACAGGGCTGCGGCAAGCTCTGGGCTTTCCAAAAGCACCATCTGACCACAGACGAAAAGCGGATAGCTGGTCATGCCGGATTGCTCCGCAAAGTATTTATCTGTGGTACTGAATGGATAGTGTTTTTCTTCTATCAGATATTCAAGCGAGATTTCCCGCTTGCGGCGGCTCCGTATGCTCCGGGCTGCGTCTATGGCAGCGTGGCGAATAACAGTCTTGCAAAAGGCATCGTGTGTATGCCGGATATGTTCTTGATACTTTTCGTGTTCGGTCATGGAAAATCCCCCTTTCTGAATAATGGCAGAGGGCGGCAGCATCTTGTGCTGTCGCCCTCTTGATTACCGAACAGCAAAGACGGGCGGGGCTGTCAACAGCGGCGCATTTGCGCCGTTCATCTTGACCGTTGACAGGCTCGGCTGGGTTTGCTATCTGCTCACGGCAATTCACTCTCATTGATAGGAATTGCTTCAAGTTCCGTATTCAAATTGTTCCAATAAGAGCCGATATCCGCACTTGTGAAATACTTAAAACCGCCTGCTGCTGACTTCAATTCGCCGTTTTTAACTCCATAGCAGGCGTAAATCAAATCGTAGCTTGTTCCATCTGAGAGGTTAAATCTAAAGCTGGTCACAGCTGCTCCGGCAGTTTCCTCAGTTGTTTTGTCTTTTAAGGATAAGCCCTTGAACTTATCATACAGGGTCTTTATATCATTTTCAGCAACAACTACTTTCTTTTCTGCTGATGCAGGCACTCCGTCATAGTGGTACATTTCAACGCTTTCGACATCTTCAACCTCAAATGGGAAGTCGATTTTGACAGGCTCATAAGCAATGTTTATAGGTAACAGAAAGAGAGCTGCAAAAATTGCAATGATACAAAGAGCGATGGAAACGAGAACAGCAATCGTTATCTTTTTTTTGCCTCTCTGCTTTTCTTTTGCCTCATGGCGCATAATAACGCTTTCGCTTTCTTCGTGAAGAACATCTTCGTTCGTGTGAGAAAGCAATTTCTGATAAATTGCGTTACAGTCAGTACAGGCGTTCAAATGCTCTTTTACCATCTCTGCGCTTGCTTCGCTGCAAGCACCGTCAACATACAGCGGAAGAATATCTCGAACAATATCACATTGTTTACTCATGCTTTTCATCCATCCTTTCTTGAATTTTTAGCTTTGCACGATGATAAGTAACTCTCGCCCATGATTCTGTTTTTCCAAAAATTGCAGCGATTTGTGAAAAAGATAGTTCCCCGAATACGCGAAGCTGAAAGACTTCTTTGTATGGTTCTTCCAAACGGTGAAGAACGAGGTGTATGCGGAACGCCATGTCAGAATCTGCAACTGAGTTCTCAACATTTTCATTTGATGGCAAGTCATTGATTTCACTCACATCAGCTACTCGCTGACGGCTTCGCATTTCATCATGGTAAAGGTTTTTTGCTATGGAGCAGAGCCGTGTCAATTCATCTGACTTACCTTTGAATTGTGATGTTGTAGAAACAGCCTTATAGAATGTGTTCTGCGTGATTTCCTCTGCTATCTCACGATTTTGGGCAAGAGAAATAGTATACGAGTATACCTGTAAATAGTAGGCTTTATAGAGCTTTTCATAGTCCATACTTGTCATCACCTCCTTCAGCTTCATAGGTTAGACGGAGAAATCGGAATTTCGTTACAAAGAAGTTTGAAATTTTTATACCTTTACGCTACTCTTGCTTTGTGCGGACTATTGGTAGACGCGCATTAACGGCAAGTAAAGAGATTGCTGTGTCAGCTTGATATGTTCAAATGCTAATTAAGTATAGCATACAGCTATGAATTTTTCTATTGCGTTCCCCTGACTTCGGAATAGTGGCAGGGCTGGCTATCCTTGTTTTGCTTTGTGCTTCTCTACCGTACATGAGCATTATCACAGCGATTATCACCGCCAGCGCCAGATTATATGCCCCTGCATTTTTCCCGATTGCCCTGGTAAAACTCTCGTCAAATGTGACTGCAAATATCCTGTTGTAGAACAAACAGAAAAACGCTATTACACATATTGACATAACTATACACAGCCACACTTCTCCAATTGTCAATGTAAGTATTGAGGTTGAACCAAACAACGTAGAGCACACATCCCCCGATACATTTGCTGACGTGGAAAATACATTCATTATCAGATAACCTACGGCTAAAGCACCGACAGACATCATAGCTATCGCGGCATCTCCCTTAAGCTTCGCATTTTGTCCCGACATAAGTATGAGAATTGCAGCAGCCACAGTCACCGGCATCACTATGATCGTGTTGTTTGTCAGTTTCAGAACAGATCCTACCGCCATTGCTCCAAATGCAACATGCGAAAGTCCATCGCCGATAAATGAAAATCTTTTAAGAACCAATGTTGCACCAAAAAGTGATGAACACAAAGCTATAAGAATACCAACCACAAGAGCATACTTAACAAATGGATACTGCATATAGTAAATTAACTTATCAACAAGCTGCACTCTGTCCACCACCTTTCTCATATTCTACCGAAATGATGTTCCAATATCTGCTGTTCTTATATTCCTCTCTGCTGCCCCAGAACGAGCCCCCATGATTCATATGAAGCACATGTCTGGCGCAATCTATTGCCCTCAGATCATGTGATATCATGATCACTGCCACACCATTTTCATTTAACTGCTGTATCATCTGATAGAACTGTGCCGTTGCGACAGGATCAAGGCCAGTTACCGG
>NZ_JBEHVV010000018.1:38809-43788 GCF_040227395.1 Coprococcus sp. RTP21428st1_C9_RTP21428_210409 | reverse complement strand
CATAGTGCTCATATACCATAAAGTCAGATTGTTTATGGCAGAGATGAATAAGGATCAGGTGGCGGCATTTGCGGCACAGTCTGCTTTTTTCCTGCTGCTGTCACTGTTTCCACTGGCGATGACGCTGCTTACATTTGTCAAATATCTGCCATTCACAGAGACCCAGGTGTTGGAGATAATAAAGGAACTGTTCCCGGAGGAGATCAATTCCAATTTTGAATTCATGTTTGCAGAGATTTTCGACAGCAAGAGCTCACTGCTTGCCACCACAGCAACCATATTGCTCACAGTGTGGTCGGCGTCAAAGGGAACAATGGCTATAGGCCGCGGACTCACTTTCATGGCAGGCAAGGAGGACAGCGTCAATTATTTCCTCAGAAGAGCGATACACACTCTGTATACATTGATATTCTGTGTGATGCTGGTGGCGGTTATGGTCATATATATCCTCGGCGATGTAGTTGTGTCAAAAATGCTGGTGCGGCTGGATTCGGTGGAGAGATTCCAACTGGTGGATACCGTTGCGAATATCCTGTCGATCGTCAAGATAGCATTTGCCCCTACGGTTTTGTTTGGGGTTATGATCGTGGCATACTGGGCATTGCCGGTTGAGCGGGTGAGGATCAAGACCGCTGTGCCGGGAGCTGCATTTACGACCATACTCTGGATGCTTTTGTCATTTGGCGTATCAAGCTATATCAATATAGTGGGAATCAACACATATATGTATGGAAGCCTTGCAAGTGTGATATTGCTTGCGCTGTGGCTTTACATGTGTATGTACGTCATGCTGATAGGCGCGGAGATCAACAAATTCATGGATAATGGAATCCGGGGAATAAGAAGGCGTGCGCACAAGGCCGGGCGTAAGAAGAGACGACTTGAGAGGAAGAAAAAGCGTGCGGAGAAGAGGCGGATGCGAAAAAATCGACATTTAAAGATGGACGAAGAAGTTGATGTAGAAGTAGATAAATGAAATAAAAGTAGAGTGTATTCAAGTTAAAGAATACTGCGATTGAGACGCATAGTGGCTCATATAAAAATACAAGTAGTAAGCGGGTAAAGAAAACAATTTCTATAAATGTAAGATATTACAGTGCATATTATAAAATAAAAGCCTCCTATTCTGGTGGAGTGGCAATTGATATTTTGGTAACTAAGGGGGCAGTCACAGCAAGTCTAGCAACAGGGTATACATTGTCTACGCTTCTTTCAGATATAATAAGTAACTATGGAAGTACTGATATTAGGTCTCCTGGTATTGAAAACTGGGGATATAGATTTAAATATGTAACAAATAGCAGTAAAGATGGATTTGATATTTATTTACTTACGTATAATAGTAAAGGAAGACTTGCAGATACAAAGAAAATAAAGAGTGAAAGATATAAAGCGATTTTGATATAAAAAGGAGAAAATATATGAGAGAAAAAAAAGCTATACTTCTGTTAGTACTTAGTGCATGTTTGTTTGCAATCGATTTTATCTTAAAAGGAGATTTTGGTAAGGTGATGTTTTATATAATCTTATTGATAGGCTGGATATTACTTTTGGCATCAATTGCTTTACAAATAAAGAAAAAGAAACGGGAAGATGATTAAATAGGAGTATGGTACTCGTAAGGTTTATTTTCACAATCAAGTTATATAATATTTCTGAAAATTGAATTGTTGTTGATCATGACAGTATGACAAAAAAGATGTTGACTAACACCCACATGTAGGTATATTATCTCTACAGGCAGTGACGATGCAAAAGATACGTATGTCACCATCAGAGAGACCGGGTCAGCGGCTGAAAGCCAGGTCAGGTAAGAGTGCGTATTTAATTTCACATCAGAGCCACCACGGCTGAAGGATTGAAGATATCTGTTTTATCAGATGACAGATGTTGGTCTGTGTAGGGTGTGGCGTGTGACGTGCGACAAACGTCTAATGAGAGTCAGACATGGACAAGATACATAGAGTGTCTGGAATCAGGGTGGTAACGCGGATATAATTCGTCCCTAGTATGTATAACATGCTAGGGACTTTTGTGTTTACAGGGTGACAAGCGGCTGCGATGCGCGGAGCAATCCCGGTAAACGCCCAAAAGAGGAATGAGCGCATAGCCCGATAGGGCGGAGCGCGAATTACTGTAGGAATTGCGGAAGCCGTAGTCGGGCAATTCCGTGACTTATATATGGAAGTAATTAATATAGGATCCACATTGAAATCCCTATAAATAGAAAAAGGAGAAACACGATGAGAGACAAGTTGGAAGCCATCAAGGCAGAGGCTCTTGCCAAGATCGAGAGCGCAGAGGTTGTATCGACACTTAACGATGTGAAGGTGGCGATACTCGGTAAGAAGGGAGAACTCACACAGGTTCTCAAAAGCATGAAGGATGTAGCACCGGAGGACAGACCAAAGGTAGGCCAGATGGTAAATGAGGCGCGTCAGGCCATCGAGACAGCCCTTGATGAGAAGACAAAGTCCATCAACAGGGCACTCCGTGCAGAGAAGATGAAGAGAGAGACCATAGATGTAACTCTTCCAGGAGTGAAGAAGCTTACAGGACACAGACATCCAAACCAGATAGCACTTGAAGATCTGGAGAGAGTATTCATCGGTATGGGTTACGAGATAGTTGAGGGACCAGAGGTAGAGTATGACAAGTACAACTTTGAGCT
The DNA here is from genome assembly GCF_040227395.1 of Coprococcus sp. RTP21428st1_C9_RTP21428_210409. Taxonomy (NCBI): domain Bacteria; kingdom Bacillati; phylum Bacillota; class Clostridia; order Lachnospirales; family Lachnospiraceae; genus Coprococcus; species Coprococcus sp. RTP21428st1_C9_RTP21428_210409. Next base: position 41,117 of record NZ_JBEHVV010000018.1, on the reverse strand, counting down.
GCTGAACATTCCTGCAAATCACCCTGCAAAGGATGAGCAGGATACATTCTATGTTACAAAGGATATCCTCCTTCGTACACAGACATCACCTGTTCAGGCAAGAATCATGGAGAAGGGCAATCTTCCGATCAGAATCCTCTCACCTGGACGAGTATTCAGAGCTGATGAGGTAGATGCAACACATTCACCATCGTTCCATCAGGTAGAGGGACTTGTAATAGATAAGGGAATCACCATGGCTGACCTCAAGGGAACACTGGCGCAGTGGGCAAAGGAGTTCTTCGGTGAGAACACAAAGGTCAAGTTCAGACCTCACCACTTCCCATTCACAGAGCCTTCAGCAGAGTGTGATATCACATGCTTCAAGTGCGGCGGCAAGGGATGCCGAGTATGTAAGGGCAGCGGCTGGATAGAGATCCTTGGCTGTGGTATGGTTCATCCAAAGGTTCTCCGCGACTGTGGAATAGATCCTGAGGTATATTCAGGATTTGCATTTGGAATCGGACTTGAGAGAGTAACACTTCTCAAGTATGAGATAGATGACATGAGACTTCTTTACGAGAACGACATGAGATTCTTAGACCAGTTTTAAGTATGTGTCAAGTTTTCTGTGAAAACTTGACATGCAGCTCCAGCCATTTGCCGAAGGCAAATTTTGCATGGCTGGAGTTCAATGATAAATAGGAGGACAAATAGATGAATACACCAATTTCATGGATAAAGGCATATGTTCCTGATCTGGACGTGACAGCTCAGGAGTTTGTAGACGCCATGACTCTCTCAGGATCACATGTAGAGGGTTACGAACAGAAGGATAAGAATCTTGACAAGATTGTTGTCGGCAAGATTCTCACTATGGAGAAGCATCCGGATGCGGACAAGCTTGTAGTATGTCAGGTAGATGTTGGACAGGCGGAGCCTCTTCAGATCGTGACCGGAGCAAAGAATGTAAAGGTCAATGATCTCATCCCACTTGTACTTGACGGTGGTAAGGTTGCGGCAGCACACGGCGACAACAATGAGTACCCTGACGGAATCAAGATCAAGAAGGGTAAGCTCAGAGGAGTTGAGTCAAATGGTATGATGTGCGGTATAGAGGAGCTTGGTTCATCAAGAGACTTCTATCCGGAAGCACCGGAGGATGGCGTGTATGTATTCCCGGTGGAGTCAGGTGTGAAGCCGGGCGATGACGCTGTGAAGGCACTTGGACTTGACGATGTTGTTGTCGAATACGAGATCACATCCAACAGAGTTGATTGTTTCTCAATGATCGGTATGGCAAGAGAGGCAGCAGCTACATTTGACAAGTCATTTTACCCACCAGTGGTAACAAAGACAGGAAATGACGAGGACGTCAATGACTATATATCAGTAGAGGTAAAGGATCCTGACCTCTGCCCTAGATACACAGCAAGGGTTGTCAAGAACCTGAAGATCGGACCTTCACCAAAGTGGATGCAGCAGAGACTTGCTTCACAGGGAATCCGTTCGATCAACAACCTTGTAGATATAACAAACTACGTTATGGAAGAGTACGGACAGCCAATGCACGCATATGATCTCAGCACCATAGCTGGCAACAAGATTGTTGTCCGCCGTGCAAATGACGGAGATACATTTGTAACACTTGATGGACAGGAGAGAAAGCTCGACCATGACGTTCTGATGATCTGTGACGGTGAGAAGGAGATCGGTATCGCCGGAATCATGGGCGGCGAGAATTCCATGGTAACAGACAGTATCGATACACTGCTCTTTGAGGCAGCCTGCTTTGATGGAACAAATATCAGACTTTCATCCAGAAGGATCGGTCTTGCAACTGATGCGGCAGCCAAGTTCACAAAGGGACTTGATCCAAATCTTGCTATGGAGGCAATAGACAGAGCGTGTCAGCTCATCGAGGAGATGGGCGCAGGTGAGGTAGTCGGCGGAGCTGTCGATGTATATCCAAATCCTGTACAGGACAAGAAGCTCCCATTTGAGCCAGACAAGATGAATGCGCTTCTCGGAACAGATGTTGAGCCTGAGAAGATGCTGTACTACTTCGGCAGACTTGGACTCACATATGATGCAGAGACAAACACACTGGATGTGCCAAGCTTCAGACAGGATCTGAACTGCATGGCAGATCTGGCAGAGGAGGTTGCAAGATTCTACGGATACGACAACATTCCTGTATCACTTCCAAGAGGTGAGGCTACAGTTGGTAAGCTCCCATACGACCAGATGATCAATGCCATCGCAAGGGATGTCCTTGAGGCAAATGGTTTCTCTGGCGGCATGTGCTACTCATTCGAGAGCCCTAAGG
>NZ_JBEHVV010000018.1:0-38658 GCF_040227395.1 Coprococcus sp. RTP21428st1_C9_RTP21428_210409 | reverse complement strand
AATTATAATAGAAAGAACAAGATCGCAAGACTTTATGAGTTCGGAAATGTATACCTTCCAAAGTCACTTCCACTCACAGAGCTTCCAGAGGAGAGAATGAAGCTGACTATCGGTATGTATGGTCAGGGAGATTTCTTTGATCTCAAGGGAGTTCTCGAGGAGCTTACAGACAAGGTTGGTCTCAAGGGACAGGTGACATACGAGCCTGAGTCAGAGTACACATTCCTTCATCCGGGCCGTCAGGCAAAGCTCAAGAAGGGCAACCTGACAATTGGATTTATCGGACAGGTACATCCTGAGGTATGTGACAACTACAACCTTAAGGGTGAGGTATATGTGGCAGTCATCGATATGCCTACACTGGTTATGCTTTCAAACTTCGATACCAAGTACGAGGGAATCGCAAAGTTCCCGGGAAGTACAAGAGACCTGAGTCTTGTTGTGGACAAGGAAATATTTGTCGGACAGATAGAGGAAGTCATAAAGAAATGTGGCGGCAAGCTGCTTGAGAGCTACAAACTTTTTGATGTATACGAGGGTGAGCAGATCGCCAAGGGCAAGAAGTCAGTGGCCTACACAATGACATTCCGTGCTAAGGATAGAACACTTGAGACATCAGAGGTTGATGGAATCATCGCCAAGATCCTCAAGGAGCTTGGCAAGCTTGGAATCGAGATCAGAGCGTAATATCTGGGCTGCACTGCATGGAAGCCAGGCATGCGGTGTAGATTCTGCTTAAGATGATCAATACTATATATTTTAAATACCACCCGGTAACAGATCGCAAATGAGGTGTACCTCAGAAGGTCTGTTACCGGGTGGCATTTTTATGTTGAATGCTGAGAGACGGGATGGTAAGGTATGTAAAAGGATTTTTACACTGTATCCGGGGCAAGGACAAAGCCTTTTGATGGAAAAGATGTGATATGGGTGTTAGCATTTGATCAGATAGAGAACTCAGAGTGATTGATAAAGGAGGTAAAAGAGGAAGAATATGGAGATTGGTAATAAGATAAAGGAAGCGAGAAACGGAGCCGGGTTAACCCAGGATCAGGCTGCTGAGAAGATTATGGTTTCGAGGCAGACGATATCCAACTGGGAAACTGGAGTTTCCCATAGTTAAAGATACCACACCAAAGATAACGAATCCACGCTTATATGATACTGCATGAAAAAAGGTACTTGATAAAAGCAATGAAGCGCAATATCAAGTACCTTTTTGATTTGTTTTTTACATGGTTATTAAGAAAATTACTCTTATTCCGAGGTCCTCAATCGTTCCACCACAGTTCCCTTGTTAAAGAAGCGGAGAACGATCAGCGGAATAACCGCAGCCAGCAGCAGATAAAGCACACCAATGACCAGAACAGGAACCAATGTGATATTCATAGTGAAGAACCACATAGATGGCGAGTTCAAGACATTTTCCAGCACCGTCACAGCAAGCAGCAGCGCAACCACTCCACCAATGATGTCTGCACCAGCGGCATAGTAGACGCCTTCATAAACCATCAGCCTTTGAAGCTGGCGATTTGTCATACCGATACTCTGCATAGTCGCAAACTCATGGCGGCGGGTGATAATATTGGTGATAATCATATTTGTAAAGTTAATCAGTCCTACTAAAGCCATGATACAGCCAATCAGACTGCCTACAACCAGAACCATACTTGCAACAGAATTTAATTGTTCTTTCAGTAATTTTGTTGAGGTATAGGTAACAGAGGGGTTTTTTTCAACATAACTGCTCAAAAATTCCTCCATTTGCGGCTGTAAGGAATCATCCATATTAAATCCATAACTCAGCAGAGTTGGAGTCGTGTAAATCTGTTTGAACAGAGTGTCCGGCAAATACACAAAGGGCGCATCGCCACCAATATTCCTCATAGCCGTAGTTGTTGACGGCGTTTCGTCCTCAGTTCCAACGGTACAGGCTTTTGCAAGAATTGTGCAGGTTTTGACTAACTCGCCATCCCTGTAAAAAGAAATACTGTCGCCAATCTGTAACTGTTCTGTCAGGGGCGTACTTTTCGGACCACCACTCAGTCGGTCCAACCCTTCTCCAATAATGACATATTCTCCAGTTAGCATTTTTTGTTTCAGTACATTAGGATCTGTTTCTCCATCATAAATCATCATATCCGCCCAAAAATGTTCGGAAGCGCCAAAAACATTTCCAAAGAAAAGATTTTCTGCATCCGGGGCAGTCTTCATATTATAATTTCCAAAGGCTTTGCGGAGGCTACCGTCCTGATCTTCATAGGTTGAGGTACACTCCAGTCCCTCAAAACCATAATCAACCAGCACGTTACTGTCATCTGCGGTATTGCGATAAAGATACCGTTCTTCTTCCAGACCGTCCTGCTCACGGATCATATCTACCACTTGCTGTGGAAGTGCATCTTCGTGATGTCGAAAGCCTTCCAAAGCATTGACTGCAATCGAATTATAGACGGTAAAATCTGTTTTCGTTGTGCGGGTAATCCACTTTTCTTCATCCATGCTCTGTGTCACAATAATCATAGAGTTGAACAGAACGATACACAAAAGCATAGAAACAACGATGAATACACAGCGGCGTCTATTGCGTCCCAAGTTGGAAAATGCCATATGGGAGAGTTTTGCACCTCTGGTTCGTGTAACGGTTTTCTTTTTATAATCATCCTGCTCCGTATAGCGGATCGCCTCCATGGGAGATACTTTTGCGGCCTTTTTGGCTGGTTTGCGGGTACTGATAAATACCGTCAGAATCGTAAACAAGGCAGCTATAATAAATAACACGGGGGAGGTCGATGTCTGCAAACTTGTCGTAGAATACTCATAGCTAAAAATTTCCATTACTGCCGGAAGCAACGCCCGGCCAGCAAAGAACCCGGCAATTAAACCAATAGGCAGCCCAATCAGGGTCAGCCATACCGCCTGCCGATTGACGATGCTTTTAATTTGCCGCGTAGAAGCACCAATCAGCCGCAGTAAGCCATATTGCCGAACATCCTGCATAACGGAAATATCAAAAATATTATAAATCAGCAAATAGCCGCACAATACAAACATCAGCACAAATACTACGGCAAATAAGATGGACTCCGGAGAAATCATGGCTTTCCCCATCTGGTTTTCAACAGAGAGGATAAAGTTATCAGCAGACATATCCTTTGGATTGCCGCCAATAGAGTAGACAAAGTTATCCATCTGCTCCTGAATGTTCGTCTTGTCTTTCAGCACAACGTCAGAAAAAGTAACCCCTGAGATTTCTCCGTCCACTGCGCGGGTATTTTTCACTACATCCGGATTATCTTTTACAAACTGCTCTGAGAGAACCGCCACGCTGACCATATCGTTGCTTGCTTCCCACCAACCGGAAAGCACCATATCATAATGGTAGGTTTTTCCCCGAATTTCAAATTCCAGAGGAACTTCTGCTCCAATCTCCGGTTCCACACCAAGGGCTTTTAAAGCCAGTTCGGTAGTAGCAATTTCATTTGCCTTTTCCGGTGCTGAACCATGCGTTGGCACACAGAATGTAAGTTCCTGCTGTATGCTATCAGCATAGTTTAATTCAACAGAATGACCCAGGGCGTTGCTTGCATATCCAATCATCCGCCGATGACCTGCCTGCTCCACAAAATCACTGTTTTTCAGTTGCTCAAACTGTTCCTCGGTCATGTACCCAAAGGTTCCATCTGCCTTACTGCCTTTCTGCATCTGCATAGAGAGCTGCATGGAGGATACCATGTTAAATACCAGTGAAGTGATGGATGTAAACAAAAATGCTGTCAGAACGATCGCAAGAATCGCTGCCAGATTACGAACCTTATTCTTTTTGAAATATTGTTTAGATAGCCGCTTGATGGTTTTTGTGTTATTATTGCCAAATAGAATGTCATTCATAGTCCCGCCCCCTTTATTGCACGATCTTGCCATCCTCAATTCGAATGATACGGTCGGCAAGCTGGGCAATCTCATTATTATGAGTAATCATCACGATGGTTTGGTGGAATTTCTGACTTGTGGTTTTCAAAAGCCCCAGCACATCGGCGCTGGTCTTGCTGTCCAGGTTGCCGGTGGGTTCATCAGCCAAAACAATAGAGGGCTTTGACACCAAGGCGCGGGCAATGGCTACGCGCTGCTGCTGACCGCCGGAGAGGTTATTGGGCATATTGTTCAGCTTATCCTCCAGCCCCAGCATCTGAACAACTTCGTTCATAAACGTCTTGTCCACCTTGTTTCCGTCCAGCTCCACAGGCAGCACGATGTTTTCATAGACATTCAGCACCGGAACCAGATTGTAGTTCTGGAAGATGAAGCCAATCTTTCTCCTACGGAAGATGGTAAGCTGCTCATCTTTCAATGTTGAGAGTTCACGTCCATCCACAATAACCTTGCCAGAGGTCGGCACATCCAATCCACCAATCATATTCAGCAGTGTAGATTTACCGCTGCCGGAGGTTCCTACGATGGCAACAAATTCGCCCTTTTCAATGGAGAGGGTCACACCATCCAAGGCTCTGGTAATGTTCGGTTTTGCGCCATAATATTTTTTTAGTTCAGTCGTTTGCAAAATGCTCATAAAGAACACCATCCTTTCTTTTTGATAAATCCATTATAACGACCAAACCTCACAGAAATGTCACAGCCGACATAATAAATCGCCCTGAAATGTCACAATCCTGTGATATTTCAAAAAACAGGTTATTCATGGGGAAGAAAAACGGAGAATGTTGAGCCTGTTCCTACTTGGGAAGTTACTTGTATATAACCGTTCTGCAAGCTAATAATTTCCCTTGCGAGATACAGCCCAATGCCGATTCCCTCTATATCGTGGACATCTTCTTCCCGATAAAAGCGCCTAAAAATTGCTCCCTGCTGGTTTTCGGGAATACCTTTGCCGGTATCGGTAATGCTGACTTTCAGGTGCATTTCCCAGCTTTCAACGCAAACACGGATAGAACCGTACTCCGGCGTGTACTTAACTGCATTATCCAATATGTTAAATAAGGCTTCTGCTGTCCATTTGCGGTCATGGGAAACAACCAATGTTTCCGGGCAGTTTACTTCAACTTGTATGTGCTTTCTTTCAGCGTTCATAAAAATACTGCCCAGCGCCATAGCAAGAGTATCATAGATGGGCTGCTGTTTCTTTTCAAGTGAGATAACGCCAGTTTCAAGTCGGGAAGTTTTTATCATAGCCTGCATTAAGAAATCCAGTTTATCAAGCTGTGTGCCACTGGCAAGTAGAAATTCCCGCTGTTTATCCTGTGGCACTTCTTGTTCTAATAAGGTGGCATTTATCATTTTTAAGTTTGATATTGGTGTCTTTACCTGATGAGAAATATCGGAAATCAATTCCTGTAAGTCAGCTCGTTCACTGGCAACGCTGTTTTTGCTTTCCTGCATAACCTCATAAAGGCGCACCAGCCGATGATTGATTTTATAAAATAGGTTTTCTTCTTCGGCAACCTGTGATATATCTATTTTTCCATTCATCATTTCGTCTAAGGTGCAGCAAAGTATTTCAGAAAACAAAGTCAGCTTTCGCCGTATCAGTATCACAAAAGCAGTAACACAAAGTAGAAAAAGCAGACAAAACGCCATGCTGCAAAATACCACAGACATTTCTTTTGTCAGGATATATAGAACTGAAAACATGACCACGGATAAAAGTAAAATGGTAGTTGCCAGTATTATGCAGACTTTATTTAAGGAGAGTTTTTTGGAAATCATTTTTGCGCTCCTCCAATCCACATATAGCCCATACCATAAACGGTTTTGATGTAGGAATGCTGGTTCGTTTCAATTTTACTGCGGATGCGGCTGATCGTTGTGGTAAGTGCGTGTTCATCCACATAATTTTCATCTACATCCCACAGCTTTTCAAGCAATACCTGACGTGTTAGGACAGTTTGTGAGTTTCTTGTTAGCACTTTTAATAAACGATATTCCAACGATGTAAGGGTAATCGGCTGTCCTGCGAGACACGCTGATAATTCGGAAAAATGGATATACAAATTCCCGTCATCGTAGAAATCGCCGCCGGATTGTACTGAAATGCGGTTCAGTAAAGCAGATACTTTCTTTTGGAACACGCTGATAGGAAAGGGCTTTGTTACATAATCATCTGCACCCAATTCAAATCCTTTCAGCATATCGCTTTCCATATCATTTGCGGTTAGAAAAATCACGGCGATATCGGGACGGCGTTCTTTTACCTCGCGGCATATATCAAATCCGTTCCCATCCGGCAGATTGACATCCAAAACGATTAAATCATAATCCTGTTTTTCAAGAAATCTTATGGCAACAGCCTTTGACATAGCCCCATCCACGGAATATCCGACAGCCGACAGATTATAGCTTAATGTCTTATTCAAAAGCTGGTCATCTTCAACAACCAGTATTCGCATAGTATCACATCCTTTTTCTTTTTATAGTATCAGCAAAATGTCACAGAAACCTCACAACGAGAAAAAATTTAGTATTCAGTCAGCTTCACAATTACATTACTCTGCTGATACAGCCAGTCCGTAAATTCTTTCGGGCTGGCTGTTCCTGTTTTTACAGCCTTTTTTCTCTGTAAGGCTTCTTTCTTAAAGTCAGAAAAGGCAGCCTGTATTTTTTCCAGACGGTCAGCCGGAAAGCCTGCGGTATTTTTTACCCGGTTTATTTTGTTGCGCCAGTTCTGGCATTCATTTTTATAAAGCAGGTCATAGGCATTTTCTCTTGCCCTCTCGTCAAATTCCCGCTTGTTTTGAAGCGCCTGTGCTTTTCGGCACTTATCGCTGCACAGCTCATACCGCTGGCTCTTTGCCAGAAAATATTTTCCACAGACCTTGCACCGCCGGAAGCAAAGCCCCCAGTCATTCAGCCTGTTCAGATAATAGGTAATCAACGGGTAGAGGGACGCATAGGCAGACACACATTCTTCTGTGCGCCGGTTGTCCGGGAACCAGAGGTCAAGCCGGGTATCTTCTGACGGTGCGCCTTTGAAATAAAGGCTGCCAGCTTGAAAATGTTTCGGTTTTCCTGTCTCCCTGTCAAAGCTCATGGCTTCGTTATGGAATACCCCGGTCAGGCTGCTCATTTTATCCATGAAGCGGTCACAGGCAGCGTTACGGTCACGGGGTTCTCTGGCAAGCAGATAGCTGTTCCAGATACGGAACGCCACATACATTTCCAGAGGGTCATTGCTAAGATATTTTCCCCAGAGAAATTCGCTTGCCGCCTGCTCCAGCTCCGGCTGTTTCCATCGGTTGGAGTGGAGGGCTTGCCGCAACGGAGAAAGCCCGCATAAGTTCCAGTCTCTGTCCGTGTCACGCTCAAAGTTTATCAAAAAAGTTCCCAGCGGGCGTGTCATATCACAAAGCACCTCTGCGTTTTGGCTCCCGTTCAGCCGGAAGCGGATCTGCTGTTCTTCCCCAATCAAAATCCGTTCTTTCATTTTCTTCCTGTCCAGCGTCAGGACAAACAAAATCCTCTCAAAACATGGCTCATGCCGTATAAACTGATTCTCCATCCCTATCCCCTGCCTTTGTTTATGGTAATTATATAATTTAGTTATATTAATTACACTCATGGTATCGCAGAAGCATTGTTTTGTCAAGAATAGTCCGCTATGATGATTGCAGTTGGTAATTTCGTACCACACAGTACCTTGACAAGTGAATGACCGTCCAAAAGGGATATGACCGGCAGGAGAAGTGACGCATCCAGCGCACTAATGCAGGGAAACACCGCAGGAATGGGGCAGGAAAACGGCTTTGGGGGGAGAACGGCAACAGGAAGCATTTTAACCTATTTGATTTATGGGAGGAACAGAATGAACGATAAAAAGAGATTGAACAGCTACGAGGATTTACCGCTGGTTCTGGATGTGGCGGACATTCAGCGGATTATGGGAATTTCAAGAGCGAGCGCCTATGAGCTGGTACACACACCCAGCTTTCCGGCGTTCCGCAGGGGCAGGCTTATCAAGGTCAGCAAAATTGCTTTCTTTGAATGGATGGCAAAAGGCTCCGAAACCGTACTGAGAAGCGACAAATAAGCGACAAATAAGCGTGAGGTATTATCCCCTGACTACACAATACTGCCGCACTTTCCAAAGGGGCATACAGAGGGAAAAAACCTTAAAAATGATACCGAAACGCTACACCAAAACAGCCTATCTGCGTACATCAGATAGAAACGGAGAAAGGAGCCGGTTATGGCAAGAATGAGCAACAAGCGGCGGTTGGAATGGTCTTTCTTCTTAAATGACCGCAGCCGTATCACTTACAACGAACTGTGCCGGAAATGCCAGCACGAATGTAAACAGAGCTTCCGGGCGGTTGTGGTTGACTGCCTGAAGTATCTTTCCAAGCGTTCCAAGAAAAAGGACAAGACTGCCGGAAACGGCAAAATCCCTTAGGAACTAAGGGCGCACTTCTATACATAGTCTAAAGACCATGTATCGTGCGTCCTGCGGAGCTTACCTCTGCCGCTGATAAAATCAGCAGTCCGAGGTCTGCGTTCGCTTCGCTCCGACAAGGTGGCTACACCCCCTTGCGCCGCTAAAGCGGCTATCCCCTGTGTACCCGCCGCAAAGAGAAATCCGCTCTGCGGTTTTCCCTTTTCATCGGGTTTTATAGAAGCACTGACACACAGACTGTCTGCGGATGGTCTTTAGCCTATGGGGAAAACAAGCAGAATAAGAACCCATACGGGTACTACCATTGCAGCAAGAACGGACAGGGATTACGCCAGTGTTCCATGCACTATATCCGCTATGATGTACTGTATGCCTATGTGCTTGCAAGACTGCAATACTGGTCTATGCTGGCACAGAAAGACGAGGACAAGCTGCTGAAACGCCTGCTCAATGCCAGCGACAGGGAAAGAAACTCTGCGAAGAAAAAGCAGGCTGCGGAGCTGAAAAAGGCAGAGAAGCGTAAAGCCGAGGTTGACGGGCTGTTTGCTAAAATGTATGAGGACTGGTCTGCCGGACGCATAACCGAGTATAACTTCAATATGCTGTCCGAGAAGTACCAGAACGAGCAAAAGGAGCTTGAAACAAAAATAAGACAGCTTCACGAAACGATGGAAGCCGCCGTACAGACCGCAGCGGATGCTGAAAAGTGGATTGCCCTAATGAAACAGTATGTCAACCCTGTGGAGCTGACCGCAGAACTTCTGAACACTCTAATTGAAAAAATAACCGTCCACGAAGCTGTCAAGGGCGAGGACGGAAGCCGTGAGCAGGAAGTAGAAATCTACTACCGCTTCATCGGCAAAATTGACTGACCTTTCTTTTTTACCCAATAATATCTTTAATTAAGGGAAACGGGAAAGACCATGCCAGATATTGCCAGCGTGATCAAAATGAGTGATCTCTATCATATCAGTCTGGATGAACTGTTGAAAGGAGATCAGGATATGATGAAAAAGATAGAGAAGGACACAAATATCGTAAGGTCCAACAGTAGGCTTATCGCTGTGGGCATAGTGGCTATCATAGTGGCTGTCGTTGTCATATTTGCAAGTATCATGACGGGAAATGCGGTGTTGGATTTTCTTGCGGCGGCGCTTCCGTGGGTATTCATGGGGATTGCCCTTGCGTGTTTTCTTGCAACGAGAAAGCCTGATGAGAACACGCCGAAGCTCAGGGTGGCAGGATTTATACCTATCATGATAGGTGTGATGTTTATGATAGGTGGAATATATCTGATGAACGCATGTATGTGGAGAGGGATTGGAATTGGAGCGTTGGTTGTAGGCATTGTATTGAATGGAGTGGGGCTGGTAATTTTATTTTACAGAAAAAAATAGAGATGGAAAGCGTTGTTTGCTGTCCTTGAAATATTTGTGATAGTAGTATAATATGTAACTGTTTGGCAACGGATATATTGTATCTGATGCCAGACAGTTATTTTTGTGCGGACAAGGTATCAGAGAATATGATCACACAAGAAGCAAAGCGGCTGTATAAATTTGAAAACACGTTTTGTGTTTCTCAGAACATGATAGATTAGAAGATGTGAGGAATTACGATATGATGAAATTAACAGACTTTTACTATGATCTGCCACAGGAGCTTATAGCACAGGATCCACTCCTCAAGAGAAGTGAGTCACGTCTCATGGTCCTGGACAGAAAAGATAATACGATAGAGCACAAGCACTTTTATGATGTGATAGACTACCTGAATCCGGGAGACTGTCTGGTCATCAACGATACAAGGGTTCTTCCGGCGAGACTTATGGGCGTCAAGGAGGATACGGGAGCATCCATAGAGGTTCTTCTTCTGAAGAGAAAGGACGACTGTACATGGGAGACTCTGGTAAAACCGGGCAAAAAGTGTAAGGTGGGTGCTCGTATAGTATTTGGTTCAGAGTCAAATGAACCTGACCCTGAGACAGGACTTATAAAGGGCAAACTTGTGGGTGAGGTCGTCGATATAGTTGAGGAGGGCAACAGACTCATCAGATTTGAGTTCGATGGAATATTCGAGGAGATCCTTGACGAGCTGGGACAGATGCCACTCCCTCCATATATCACACATAAGCTTGAGGACAAGAACAGATATCAGACAGTTTATGCAGAGCATGACGGTTCTGCGGCAGCACCTACCGCCGGACTGCATTTTACAACAGAGCTTCTTGAGCAGATCAAGGCAAAGGGAATAAAGATCGCGCATGTAACACTTCACGTCGGACTTGGAACGTTCAGACCAGTGAAGGAAGAGAACATACTAGATCACCACATGCATTCTGAGTTCTGTATCATAGAGCAGGATGCTGCTGATATGATTAACGAGACAAAGGCTGCAGGCGGAAGAGTTGTGTCCGTTGGAACGACAAGTACCAGAACTCTTGAGTCTATGTCGGACGACGATGGAACAGTTCATGCAGGCAGCAAATGGACGGATATTTTCATTTATCCGGGATACAAGTTCAAGGTTATTGACGCGCTCATCACGAATTTTCATCTGCCTGAGTCAACGCTTCTTATGCTTGTTTCTGCGCTGTACGACAGGGAACATATACTTGAGGCGTACAAGGTGGCGGTTGAGGAGAAGTACAGATTCTTCTCATTTGGCGATGCTATGCTGATAAAATAGCAGAAGAATCAGGACGATTAGAATAAAGGCATGATGTAATAGGGGTGCTGATAATTTATGTACTCTGGATGGGACTTATATCCGGAGAGGAGACAGATATATGGGAAAGAAGATATGCGTGGTATTCCCGGGAATCGGGTATCACACCGATAAACCGTTACTTTACTACAGTAAAAAATATATGATAGCACATGGATATGATATTGTTGATGTGACATACGGCAAGCTTTCGGGACAGCTTCCGGAGGAGATACAGAAGGTATTTGATGATGGCTGGAATAAAGCACTTGATTGTCTTAAGACTGTGGATTTCTCGGAGACTGAGGATATAGTATTTCTATCAAAGAGTATAGGTACGGCTATATCTGCAAGATATGTGGCAGAGATGGGGCTGAAGGTGAGAAATATATACTTCACTCCGCTTGAGATCACCATGCAGTATGCCAATTCAAATGGCATAGCTTTTCATGGCACAGCAGATCCGCTTGTGAACACGGGTGAGCTGACAAGACTTTGTGAGGCTAAGAACATCCCTCTGTATAAATACGAGGGCGGAAATCATTCAATAGAGACAAAGGATATTCTATGGAACATAAGAACGCAGGAAGACATAGCGGAAAAATATATAGATTATTTGAACTTCTAGGACATACAGAGGGGCAGTTATATATTGCGGAGATAGCAGTGCTCATAACACTGCTTATCGGCACGGCGGTATATATACTGCTCCTTCGTGTCCTGCCGGATACATCATGGCTTGAGGGATGTCAGATACGTCGGCTTACAGGGGTGATATGTCCGGCGTGTGGAACAACAAGGGCTGTACTTGCCATGCTCCACGGACATCTGCTGACGGCGTTGTATTACCATGTGGCGACTGTGTATCTGGCGTGCATCTGTATCATATATCTGGTGGGCAATACGATCAGGCTTGCCACGAATGGCAGGACACCGCTTGTGAGATTCCGACTGTGGTATGTGTATGTGTGGCTTGGGATATTTGTGGTGTCTTATGTGGTGAAGCTGGTGGTGCCGGGGTACATTATTTAAGCCATCGTACAGTATTGAGTATGGAGGATGGCAGATATAGCAAAGCAGCCTCTCAGCTGGGGAGATACATACACACTTGATATCTCAGATCCGGGTGATGAGATCATGGCACTTATGCTTGTGATTGCCATTGATGCGGCCAATTGTTCGCAGAATAATAATTAATTTTTTAGAATTTTATATAAACATGAAGAAGATAGGAATGTATGAGGAGACAGGCAGGAAATAGTCATGAATAAGATACCAAAGTATGTTGTTATCATAGCCTGCATATTGGTAATGGTGGTGTTGCTGCCATTAGGTTATGTTAGATATAAGACGCGTTACGAAGCTGAGCAGATAAGTGTGTTAACGTCTCCAGATGGTGATTATGAGCTTGTGATCTATTCTGTTGGCGACCCGGATTTTCCATTTGGAGCTGCCCATGGAAGACTGGTGCTGAAGGGCAAAGAGAAGACGGTTGCATATAGGTCATTTGAAGTGGCAAATGATGGTGCAAGATTTGACGAAAGCGATCTCGAGACGACATGGTATATTGATCGTGTGGAGGTGGTAGTGTCTGGCTCTGAACAGCGTGACGAGCTTGTGACCATGCGTTTTAATGGGCAGACCAGTAGTAGACGTCTCACGACCAGATATAGAAGAGAAGATACGGATATAGAAAAAGACAGCGAACAAGACTCTGCGATAACGGAAAAAGCTTCGGGTGACAGCAGGGGGAATGCAGAGAGCTCCACTGATTCCTCTGTTGATCCTGATGTAAATGATCAGCCAGAAAATAAGGAAATTACAGTCGGGTATCAGGCGATCTTTGAGAAATATTCAGATGCCACAGCTGGAAAATTCGAAGTATATTACGGCGCCTCGGAGTCATCATCAAGATGTATATTGTCTGAAAGTGATAATTCCGTGGAATACATTGTATATGATGGCAAGTCAGAGAATGGGAAGTGTGGGCTGTATGTAAGGTATCGTACTGAAAAAGGCGGTGGTGGAACATATGATTATGGCAGTGCCGAAATAGAAGATATCTATGCATATGTATTTTCCAGTGGAGAAGTGATAAGCAGTGGAAAGACAAACTGGGAAGATACTGGAACGGATGAGTTTAAGAGGGCAACGGAGTAAGCTGTTGTGAATAGTCCATGAACTGTGGTAAAATGAATATTGGACAGATCAGGATATCATTAAATTATTAGGATAAAAAATAACATTAACAAAGTCGCCATTGTTATCTACGATGCTATGCATCCTACGATAACAGTGGCGACTTTTATTATAAAGAGCTCTATATCTATTTTACCTCTCCAGCCCACCCAGATCATCATAAAATCCAGGATATGAGATGTTCACGCACTCGGCTCCGGTGATCTCTGTATCGCCATCAGCGTTAAGTCCTGCGATGGCAAAGCTCATGGCGATTCTGTGGTCCAAGTGACTGTCAATCACTGCACCGTGAAGAGGCTTTCCGCCGCGTATGATCATTCCGTCATCGGTTGCAGTTATGTCTGCGCCCATGGATGAGAGAGCGTTTACCATGACATCTATTCTGTTTGATTCCTTGACCTTGAGCTCCTGGGCATCCCTGATGATGGTCTCACCGTCTGCAAAGCATGCGAGAACTGCTATGGCAGGGATCTCATCTATGAGCTTTGGTATGATGGAACCCTCAATGACACAGCCCTTGAGACTTGATGTCCTGACTGTTATGTCAGCGGTTGGCTCACCGCATCCGCTCACTACATTGGAGTATTCCATATCGCCGCCCATTGCTTTGATGACTTCCAGTATTCCATCTCTGGTCGGGTTGATGCCAACATTTTTGATGGTGATGCATGAGTTCGGAGTGATAAGTCCTGCAACAAGGAAGTAAGCAGCTGATGATATATCTCCAGGTACAAGTATCTTCTGTCCAACAAGATTATCCACAGGCTTTACGGTAGCCGTAGTTCCCTCTGCTTTTATATTGCCGCCAAATGACTCAAGCATGAGTTCAGTGTGGTTTCTTGACACATATGGCTCGGTGACACTTGTCTCGCCGTCTGCATAGAGTCCGGCAAGGAGTACACATGACTTTACCTGTGCTGACGCGACAGGTGAGTTGTAGTGTATTCCATGGAGTTCCTTTCCGTTTATAAGGAGCGGTGCACAGTCATTTCCGAGTTCGGATGTGATGTCGGCACCCATCATGGAGAGAGGCGTCATGATTCTCTTCATAGGGCGCTTACATATAGAAGCATCACCTATAAGCCTGCTTGCAAATGGCTGAGCGGCAAGTATACCCGATATAAGTCTGGTGGTTGTTCCGCTGTTGCCGACATCGAGTGTGCCTTCAGGCTTTGACAGTCCATGCAGTCCTTTGCCGTGTACAGTAACGACACTGCCGTCGTAATCAATATCTATACCCATCTGCCTGAAACAGTTCATGGATGATATACAGTCTGCTCCATTTAAAAATCCGTGTACCTCGGTTATTCCATCTGCGATTGAGCCGAACATGATGGAGCGGTGGGAGATGGATTTGTCCCCCGGTATTGTTATCTCTCCGTTAAGTGATTTTACTCTGTTGATCTTCATAAATTCTCAGTATTCCTTTATTCTAGTGTAATATGTTTTACCTATCGGTTATAAATTCTATAGCCTGCGGCCTTCAGCACATCCTGCGCATTCCGTCTTGCATCAGCATCGTAGAATGAGAGTCTGAGAACCCCTTCCTCATCCTCCCGGTTGTGGGAGACTCCGATGTTCTTGAGGCTTATCTTTGCCTCTGCGATAAAAGCTGTCACCTTTGCCAGCGCACCAGCCTCGTCAGGGATATCTACAAACAGTTCATGGTGCATTCTTATGACACCGCTGCTGTTGTTAGGAATGGAATCCCTGTAATCTCTGGCGGATGCAAAAAAAGCATTTATCCCAGCCGCATCGCGCTGCTTAATATGATAAATCATTTTGTCTATAAGCTCAACATATTCCTGAAGACCGTTTACGATATTGTCAGGATTTGCCAGAAGAATGTGCTCCCATACCACCGGATTGGAGGATGCGATCCTGGTTATATCTTTGAAACCACCGGCTGCCAGTGACTTAAATATATTGTCTGGGCTGTCTGCCGCTGCGACAAGGTTGACCAGTGAGGCGGCTATGACGTGGGGCACATGGCTTATGTAAGAGGTTATACGGTCGTGCTCAACAGGTGAGTATGTGATCGGTATCGCTCCAAGATCTCCGATAAATGTGGAGAACTCCTCAGTCTTGCCCGGCAGAACTCCGTCTGCAGGTGTGATGAAGTAATAGGCATTCTCTATGAGCCTGTCGGTGGCCGCCTCGTAGCCAGATCTCTCAGAGCCGACCATAGGGTGTCCGCCGACAAAATACCTGGCAAGCCCAAGCTCCTGGACTGCTTCGTATATGTCGAGCTTTACGCTTCCGACATCAGTCAGTATGGTGCTGTCTGTAAGAAATGGCTTGAGCTGGCGCAGGTATTCTATATTATAGTGGACCGGTGCGCACAGAAAGATATAGTTGCATTCTGCTATGGTATGGATATCATCTGTATATTCAGTCAGTGTCCCATCGGAGACAGCTTCCTTGAGTGTAGATAGATTATTGTCAAAGCCGACTATTCTGTAATCAGGGAAAATGCGGTGGATGGATTTGGCAATAGATCCTCCGATAAGTCCCAGACCGATAAATCCTATTGAAAAATCATTCATTTTACGTTCTCCTTTAACGGTTTGACGCATAAAAGCGTTAAAGTATCTATTGGCGATTATACAGCCTTTTGAATGACAGGGCAAGAGAAGATTCACATTGCGATAAAAAAACTTGAATATCAGATGTGGATATTAAGCTAAAATAAGAAGTAAGGGAATTGTATAAGCTGAAGATTTGTACTAAAATCTTTGTGGAGAACGCAGACGATGCACATAAGAAAGTATACTGATGTGTGCGTTTGTCGACCGACCATTATAAGGAGGATAATTTATTATGATAGATACACTTTGCAGACTACTTGACGCCGGTGTCACACAGTTTCATGTAGTGAAGGAATGTGAAGCCATGCTGCAGGATCACGGTTACATGGAGCTTGATATGGGAGAACGCTGGGAGCTCACGGCCGGAGGAAGATATTATGTGAAGCCATACTCATCTATGATGGTGGCGTTTGCCGCAGGGGAGATGCCTGAGTATGGCAGGCTGAATATCGGCCTTGCACATACAGATTTTCCTATGCTCAAGATAAAGACTCAGCCGGATATGAACAGAAGCGGCTACCAGACACTGAATGTAGAGCCGTACGGCGGACTTATCAAGGAGACATGGTTTGACAGACCGCTTGGAATCGCGGGCAAGGTCATGGCGCAGACCACGGATCCGTTCAGGCCGAAGGCGTATCTGTATGATTCAGAGCGTGCCATGTGCATAGTGCCAAGCCTTGCACCGCATCTGAGAAAGGATGCACCCGGGGAGAAAATGAATGTGCAGAAGGAGCTCATACCTGTATATGGTCTGGATGGTCAGAAGGTGAAGGACAAAGATATATTACAGTATGTGGCAGATGACCTTGGGCTTTTGAAGAACGATATTCTTGATTATGATCTATACCTGTATAACATGGATGGAATGGAGATAGTTGGGGCAGATAAGGATATGATAGCTTCTCCGAGACTTGACAATGTAACTTCCGTGTCAGCGCTTGTTGACACCATGTGCAGAGAGACAAATGGCAATAATACAAATGTTATAGCATTATTTGACAATGAGGAGATAGGCAGCAGATCAAAGCAGGGAGCAGATTCGGTGCTTCTGTCGGAGATAATAAAGCGTATCATGGCAGGATTGGACATTGAGGCTGGAGCAGGAAGACGCCTTATGAGAGATGCATTCATGCTGTCACTTGATGTGGCGCACGCAACCCATCCGAATTATTCAGAGAAGAGTGATCCGACAAATCAGATTGTCATGGGGCGCGGAGTGGCACTCAAATCAAGTGCAAGTCAGAGATACGTGTCAGACAGTGAGGCATCTGCGGTCATCATGGCTCTTTCAAGAAATCAGGAGATAAAGATACAGCGTCAGGTGAACAGGTCGGGTATGGCAGGAGGACAGACTTTAGGTCCTATAGCTTCATCTTATCTGCCAGTCAGAGCTGTAGACATGGGAATACCGATACTGGCTATGCATTCAGCGGTGGAGCTTGGAAGTGCGGAGGATTATGCACAACTTGAGAAGATTTGCGGTGTAGTATTTGAAATGTAGTATGGTGAAATCAGGTATTTGAGCAATTTACTTGTGCAGTTATTACGATTGTGTTACAATAAGATGATGTATTTTTAACTTCAATAATCACTTACGGAGGATACTCATGAAGAAGAAACATTTAAAATATGCAGTGCTCTGCTTTGGACTTGCTTCCATGCTGGCATTTGCCGGATGCGGAAGCAAAGGTGACGATGCTACCACAGCCAATCCGACGGAGACAGAGGCGACCACAGAGGCAGTGACGGTGGCGACTACGGAAGCAACCACTGAGGCAAAGCCGGAGAAGGACAAGGATGGCTTTACAATATGTAATGACAAAGTAAAGACTCTTGACTATGTGAATGTCAGAACGAGCCCATCAACTGATGGAGAGATATATCAGGAAGTTGCAAATGATGTTGAGCTGGACAGAATCGGTTATAACGATGAGTGGAGCAAGGTATCTATAGATGGTGGGGAATACTATATATTCTCAGAGCTCCTTGAGGTCGTAGGCGGAGGAGATAAGTCTGATGCATCGACTGAGGCGACAACAGAGAATTCATCGGATGCATCCACAGAACAGGGAACTACATCCAATGTTGGTGAGGGCAAGATGATAGTTATAGATGCCGGACATCAGCAGAATGCAAATGAAGAGACCGAGCCGATAGGCCCTGCTGCTACAGAGACAAAAGTAAAGGCAACCGTTGGCAACACAGGTGTATCAACAGGAATAAAGGAATATGAGCTGAATCTTCAGATCGCACAGAAGCTTGAGGCAGAGCTCACATCCAGAGGCTATACAGTTAAGATGATCAGAACATCGAATGATGTTGATATAAGTAATGCGACGAGAGCAGAATATGCGAACAACCTTAAGGCAGATGCAGTTATAAAGATCCATACAAATGGATCGACAGACGGTAATGCGACAGGTGTGATGACAGTATGTCAGACATCATCTAATCCATATAATTCAGCTATCTATGATCAGTGCAAGAGTCTTGCCACGGATGTTTTATCAGGACTTCTGGCTTCCACAGGAGCTAAGAGCGATGGAATATGGGAGACGGATACCATGAGCGGAATAAACTGGAGTACAGTTCCGGTAACCATAGTGGAAGTTGGCTATATGACTACAGCATCTGAGGAAGCACTTCTTGTAACAGACGATTATCAGAACAAGATCGCCAAGGGAATAGCAGATGGCCTTGATAAATATATTACAGAATAGAAGTCAGTAACATAAATAAAAATAGAGAACAGGATTTCCTGTTCTCTATTTTTATTGTGGCATATCGAACCGGAGAAGACTGACCTCTTCTTCCGAGAGACTTCTGTAGGCACCTGTCGGAAGCGATTCGTCTATCTTCAGCTCACCCATTGCAATTCTTCGCAGAAAAGTAACTTTCATGCCGACGGCCTCAAACATTCGCTTGACCTGGTGAAAACGTCCCTCTGTTATTATGAGTTCGATCTCCGATCTGGCAGCGGTGCTGTCGGAAGATAATATGCGCAGATCTGCGGGCAGTGTAGGTTTTTCATCTCCGATATCCACACCTGTGGCGAAAAGGTTTATGGTATCATCTGTTACATATCCGTCAATCTCTGCGTAATATGTCTTGGGAATGTGGTGTGCAGGAGACAGAAGATGGTGGGTCAGTGCTCCGTCATTTGTCAGAAGTAGAAGTCCTTCTGTGTCTATATCCAGCCGTCCCACGGGTGACAGGTCTTTTGTATTTTCTCCTTTTAGCAGATCGATAACGGTCTGATGCACGTTATCTTTGGTGGCGCTTACACACCCCGCAGGTTTGTTCAGGAGAAAATATCTGTATCTAGAATAATTCAGAATCCTGCCATTATATTTTATAGTATCGTTGTTCTCATCTATCTTTACATCTGAGGATTTAACCGGGGCACCATTGACGGTGACAGTGCCTTTTTTCACATACTGCTTTACCTGACTGCGGCTGCCGATCCCCATTTCAACTAGAAATTTATCAAGTCTCATAATGTACTCCTTTTGTTGACTGTATGATGTCATATGATACCACGAAAATGCGCTTTTTTCAGCAGAAAAGTTAAATGTTACAAAACACAACATGTCGTTACAAACAGTTGTGTAAAACCACTAGAAATTGGTATTTTTTTGTCAGAATCAGTTGACACATGCACATGTGTAGTGTATTATATTTAACAGAAATGTAACAAATGCGGTAACTTTGTAAAAATTAGATTACGAAATACTACATAGAAAATAGCTTGGATTAAGGGTAAAAGAGGAAAAATTAATGACTAGATCACGCAGTAAGTTTGGAAGATTTGTAGATCACATGAGAAGGAATGTTCTCAGTTATAAATATTTAAGACATAACATTTTGATGACAGCACTTGTGGTTGTAATGGCTCTTTGTGTATTTGCTGTCATAAGTTTTGGAGAGAAGGCTGACCCGCTTGCGGATGAATTATATGCGAATGATAGTGTGACTATCAACAAGAGTCAGGCAGTGATGATGGCAGACAGCAGTGTGCAGCTTGCCATCGACGCAGTGGTGCCTGCAGGAAGTTCAGTATCGGCCAACGATACGGCCAGAGTTGCCAGCAATGCATCAGGTAGTATACAGTCTGTGACTTCAGCGTCTACCGAGGCAGTGACAACAGAGGAAGCGACAACAGAAGAGACCCCTTCAGAGGTGCTTCCGGGCGTAACAGCATCAGTGATATATGATGGTGTGTATGTCCATACAGAGCAGTCATCAGAATCAGATATCATAGCTACAGTGAACAGTGGAGAGATGTTCGACGTTGTATCACAGGATGAGAGCTGGATAGGAGTTCAGTTATACGATGGCTCGATCGGATATATTTCAACAGAATATGTAAGTGTGGATGCCTCACTTCAGTAGTAGTGTATATGAGTACCCCTCACCCAGGTACGACCCAGTAAGACAGAAAAAGCAAGTCGCATGTCATTCAAGGATGGCGTGCGGCTTGCTTTTTTAGTGTTGTATTGACTGTTGCTCAATTGGTTAGCTTTTTGTAGTAGAAGCACGCCAGCTGTGTGCGGTCTCTCAGCTGCAGCTTGTCAAGGATGGAACTGATATAGTTTCTCACTGTACCCTCGCTCAGATACAGGCTTGATGCGATTTCTTTGTTATTCAGACCATCTGCAACAAGTCTGATAATATTCATTTCCTTGGAACTGAGTTCGTATTCCATTCCGGCAAATGGCGATGGCTGGACATCTGATGAGGTAGTGTCCATATGTCCAATAAGATCAGGGAGTTTTCCAACTATCTCATCCCCGAATACAGTCTGTCCATTGTATACTGCTTTTACTGCCGGTGCGATGCTCTCAAAATTCTGCTTCAGTATATATCCCTTTGCCCCGATACTCAGTGCTTTGATTATATATTCGTCATCTGAAAATGTTGTCAGGAGAAGAATGCGGGCATCCGGGTGAGAGGCCCTGATAGTCTCAGAAGCCTCAAGGCCATTTATGTTCTCCATGCGGATGTCCATGAGTAGAACATCCGGTTGATATTCTTCGTACAGTCTGATCGCATCAGCTCCACTGCCTCCCGTGGCGGATACCTGTATGTCGTCGCAGGCTTCGAGTATGGTCTGAAGTGACAGTGCCACCAGTTGGTCGTCATCTATTATAACTACATTCATTTGTCGGTTTCCTCCTATTTATAATCAGGATATTTTGCATATCTGTTTGGAATTCAGTCTGTAAAATCTCTTTTCATGATATTGATCAATATGGAAAATCCGTTGTCGGTTGATATCTTCATTGTGCCTCCAAGTTTGTTTACTCTTTCCTGGATACCATTTAAGCCCATACCGCCAGAAGCGCTTCCTTGTGCCGGGGATGGACCGGAGCGGATGTTCTGTCCATTGTCTGTTATATACAGTTGATAAAATGCCGGGTGTTCCCGCACGCGGATAACCATATGATCGCCGTTGCTGTGCTTCAGCGTATTGTTAATGGCTTCCTTTACTATGTTGATGAATGAGTATTTGATCTCTCTTGGAAGCTTATCTGACATGTCGTAATCCATGTAGATGTCCATGTCGCTGACGTTGTTGATCACATCATCTAGGGCAGTGCGCAGGTCTATGGATTCATCGTGTAGATCGTGGACACTTTTTCTCATGCTGTCCATTGCGGTATCCAGCGTAGATTGCAGCTGTGCCAGGGGCTTCTCAAGACGCTCGTCTTTGTTGATAACTTTGATGGCACCGGTCTGAAGTATGGATCTGGTGAGCATATGACCGACATTGTCATGAATCTCCCGGGCAATCCTGTTTCGCTCTGACAGGGTGGCGGTGAGCACCATGTTGTCCTGATTTTCCAGCAACTGGCGTGTGTTCTGTGCAACCAGCATGTCGTGTTCTGCAGTATTGTCCCTCATGGCAAGAAGCTCCGCCCTCAGCAGATTTATCCGGCAGCAGTACACGCTCATAGCAAATGAGAATGCGATGAGGCATATCTGCGGGAGAACTGACATCAGAGGATAGTTGACGCACATGTATATGGATAACAGGACAAGTATGACTGGTGACAGCCGTTGTCTGTATCTGTACATGTCGTAGCTGACTATGGACACGAACATATAGACTGGGTGCAGCCAGAATGCGGATACAAGATACGCGCATACCAGTGCCTCGCATATGTATGGATATATTCTGCTGTGGTTCTCGGCGCCCTTCGTGGTGGCTCTGTTCACTGCGGAGATCCCGGCAAGTGCCGGATAGACCGCACCGGCAATGAGCGACAGGAGCAGTGTGATGATGATCCGGGTGTCCGTGGCAGTATTATGCGCATATATCATGACAAATGCTGAGACCAGCAGGAGTCCTTTGTTGATGAGATGTTTCATAATTATTCTCCATAATGTAGAAAATGCTGTAGTATATATCGTGCTGTCTGAATAGCCGTGCCAGGCAGTGTGTGCAGCCTAGTGTAATAATTATTATAAATAAATATGAGGGAAAAAGAAATATGACAAATGTCACATTGTGAAGATGACGTTGTTCACTGTGAAAACAGATCAAGGGTGTATATAATGAGAGCATGTAATAAAGAATGTAGCATGCTGATGCGTGCAGACTATCATGTTATGAACGACACTCATAAGATAATGAGGGTCAAAAAACAGGATATCAAAACAGGAGGATATATATGAGTAATTCAGAAAATGCAATAGAGGTTACCAATCTGGTAAAGCGATATAAAGATCTACTGGCGCTGGATCATTTCAGTTTGACAGTGAAGGCGGGGGAGATACTTGGACTCCTTGGACCAAACGGCTCCGGCAAAACGACAACTATAAATTGTATACTGTCCCTGCTCACATTTGACAAGGGCGATATAAAGGTATTTGGCAAAGAGATGAAGCCCGACAGCTACGATATCAAGAGAGAGATAGGAGTTGTAATGCAGGATGTGGCGGTGTTCGATGAACTGACTGTATATGAGAATATTGATTACTTCTGCGGCCTTTATATAAAGGACAAAGAGAAGAGACGCAAATGTGTTGAGGAGACAATGGATTTCGTGGATATTGCGGATTACAGGAAATTCCTTCCAAAGAAGCTCTCGGGTGGACTGCTGCGAAGACTGAATATTGCCTGCGGAATAGCGCATAAGCCAAAACTTATATTCTTCGATGAACCGACAGTGGCGGTCGATCCGCAGAGCCGTAACAGAATACTTGAGGGGATCGAGCGTCTGAATGAGGAAGGTGCCACCATCGTATACACATCCCATTATATGGAGGAGGTCGAGCAGCTCTGTGACAGGATAGTCATCATGGACAAAGGAAAGTCTGTAGCTGTAGGAACAAAGGAAGAACTTAAGAAGATGATCAAGAACACTGAGACCATCAAGGTTGAGGTGCTTGGACTTACAGGCAAACAGATATCGGAGCTTCGCAGACAGCCTCATATGTATGAGGAGGAATATAGCGATGGTATGTTGACGCTGAGATATTCTGGTGGAAGACACAATCTGGTGAGACTCATGGAATTCTTCAAGGAGCACGATATATCATTTGGCAGGGTTGTTACGGAACTCCCGACGCTCAACGATGTATTTCTGGAGATCACAGGCAAGGAGCTCAGAGACTAAACGAAATTCAGGGCAGAGATATGAGATCGTTGAAATCGTATTGTATATGGAAAATTGAGATGAATCAGGATTAAAGGAGAGAATTATGTTTATACGGGACTTTTTATACACCATAAAGATCATGGTCCGAGGCAGGGTGTCGATCTTCTGGACACTGGTATTCCCGCTGCTTCTTGCAACATTCATGTACATGGCATTTGGCAACATATATGAACAGGATGAGATGTTCAGGAATATCAAGGTGGCGGTGGTCACTGAGGATGAATCGGCAAATGGACTTAATTATATGCTGGATGCGCTGTCGGATGGCGATGACGCCCTTCTGTCGGTTGCGAGGATGAGCGAAAGCGATGCGGAAAAGTTACTGGCTGATGAAGAGGTCGAGGGCATCATATATACGGATGATGTGAAGCTCACGGTTGCGGAGAGTTCTGTCAATGCGAGCATACTTGAGACAGTGCTTTCTGAGTACAAGCAGTACGAGCATGCACTTATGGATATATATAAGGATGGCATCGGACTTCAACAGTATATGTCTGGGACTTCCGGCGTGGATGATATGTCGGACCTTGTGGAAAAACTCTCAGAACAGAGATCATATTATACAGAGAAGGCCAGCACTGAGGGCAGCCAGAATGTGTATAACAATTATTTCTATGCCATATTTGCCATGAGCTGTCTGTTTGCATCACTTTCATCTATAGAGATGATGGGCAATCTTCAGGCAAATGTGAGCGCTACGGGAAAGAGAAAAAATGTGTCCCCACAGAGAAAAATGACCTTTGTTTTGGCAGAGTTTGCTGCACTGCTGATTATACATTTTGTGGTCGAGGTCATAAGCTTTATATATATGTCCTGCATAGGAGTGGATTTTGGCGACAGAGTATGGGAGATCCTGCTTACTCTGTTTGTGGGCTGCTTTATCGGTCTGGCAATAGGAGTCATAGTTGGGGCTATATCAAAGCTTGCTGAGGGGACCAAGATAGGTATTGTGATCGGAATATCCATGGTGATGTCCATCCTTTCTGATCTGTGTATAAACGGAGTAAAGTATGAGATACAGCAGCACGTGCCGATTATAAATAAACTCAATCCCGCGGCTCTGATATCGGATTCATTCTATGCGCTGAATGTTTACAGTGACCACCAGGTTTTCACTGAGAATATCGTCATAATGACTATTGAGGCTGTGGTGCTCATAGCAGTTGGGATTCTCATGGTAAGGAGGAACAGATATGCAAGTGTTTAAATCTTTTTTCAAGGTTTTGAGAAAATATATTGGGCAGATGATCATGTATGTGGGAATCCTGTGTGGAGTCATGATTGTGTTCATCAATGTGGGAAACACAGATCCACAGAATTATTATAAGGATAAAACGATCAAATATGCGGTGAGCGATGAGGATGGCAGTGAGATGAGCAGAAAATTGATGGCTTACCTGAATGATACGCAGCAACTTGTAGATGGCGTTGATATGGACGAACGAGGTATTCAGGATGCTCTCTACAACAGGGCGGTGGATTGTGTGATCAGGATACCAGATGGCTTTGGCGATGCATGGGCAAATGATACTGCGGATGGTATGCTTGAGATAACGACTATCCCCGGAAGTCAGGCGTCCATGCTGTTTGAGGCAAGGCTTGACAGCTACATGAATATGGTGTCTCTGTACAAGAGGGCCGGAGATGATATGAACGATGCCGATAAGAGAGCGAGGATGGCACTTGAGCAGAAGGCTGAAGTCGATATGGCCGAAGGAAAGAACTCAGGACATTCCATGTTATATAATTTTTACAACTATCTGGGGTGGGTCATGATATGCGTTATGATAATTGGGGTAGCGCCTGTTTTGCAGGTATATAACAGGAAAAAGCTTAGAGCGAGAATAGAGTGCTCATCATACAAATTTTTCAGGCTGAACAGGGAACTTGTCCTGGGGATGATGTCTACTGGATGCGTATTGTCTGTAGTATTTATAGCACTTTCCAGAATACTTATAAAATATGATATAGTCTCAGCAAGGGGCGGAATGTTCATACTCAATATGCTGGTGTATGCCTGTGTAGCACTCTCGCTGGCATTTCTAGTTAGCAAGCTTACCCAGAATGAACAGATTCTTTCCATGTGTGCTAATGTCATATCACTTGGAATGGCATTCCTCTGCGGGATATTTGTGCCGAGAGAGTTCTTAAGTGACACTGTGATGGCGATAGCACATTTCCTCCCGGCATACTGGTATGCAAATGCGACAGACGCCATCGACAATTTCACATCAGGCAGTTCGGTGGCAGGAATATTTGTGAGCATGGGAGTACAGGTGCTCTTTGCCGTTCTGTTCATACTTGTTGGAGTGATCGTTGACAGGTACAAGACAGCCGGCAGGGCTATGGCTTAGAAAATACACTGGAAGTTATGAGGCATGGTCTGTTATAATGTTCTTTGGAGGGAGTATAGGAGGAACGAGAAAGTGCTTAAAAAGAAAGTGCTGAAACAGAACAACTTACTCAGACTGCAGAAGAGACTTGCAGTGGTTATGCTGGCCCTTACACTTGGACTCGGTACAGGGTGCGGCAAAACAGATGACGGAGCGGACGGTGCTGCGTCGTCAGAAGCAGAGACTTTGGCGGATGGTCAGACAAACGATCAGACAGATGCCGGAGCCGAAGAAGAAAATGGACAGGAGTCTAAAAAGGATAATGACGAGCCTTATGCAGAGGGAACATATTCCAGTGATGCATACGATGTGGCAGAATTTACGGCAGAGCCTCGTAAGAAGACCGACGAAGAGGGTAATTGCGGTGTGTATTACGAGATATTTGTCAGATCATTTGCCGATTCAGACGGTGATGGTATAGGCGATCTGAATGGCGTCACGGAGAAACTTGACTATCTGAAGGAGCTCGGGATCGATGGGATATGGCTCATGCCGATCACTGCATCCGATACCTACCACGGATATTCCGTGACGGATTACATGGCGGTGAATCCCGATTACGGAACAGAGGATGATCTTAAGAGATTGCTTGACGAAGCACACAGCAGAGACATGAAAGTCATCATGGATCTGGTCATCAATCACACCAGTATCAATCATCCGTGGTTTCAGGCGGCAAAGTCCGATGAGAACAGCGAGTACAGAGATTATTACAGGTGGGTGTACAAGACCGACAAGAAAGACTGCAATCATCTTCTCGACAAATCAAGCTGGGGAGATATGGTGTGGCACCAGGAAGGAGACTTCTATTATTATGGTGTGTTCGGCGCGGATATGCCGGATCTGAACTATAACAATCCGGATGTTAGACAGGCTGCGAAGGATGCCGCCGGTCACTGGCTGGAGCTTGGTCTTGACGGTTTCCGTATGGACGCCGCAGTTCATATCTATGGGGCGCATGAGTTCAAGCAGCAGGAAGATTCTGAAGCGGCAAACATCAACTGGTGGAACGAATTTGCCGGTTACTGCGAGAGCATAAATCCTGGTGTATACCTGGTGGGTGAGGTATGGCAGGATGACAAGGTGCTGGAAAATTATGTCCAGCCATTTGACACGAAGTTTGATTTCGCAATTCAGCAGAAGATACTGAACTGCGTACAGAAAGGCATGGCGGTGCCAGGCTTTGGTGATTCTCTTTCCGTGGCGATAGAGAATATACAGAATAAATATGACGGCGTGGATGTCAACTATCTGAATGGAGTATTTGGAGCAAATCACGATCAGGACAGGATAGCATCGTCGGTGAACAGCCTGGATAAGGCGAGACAGATAGCAGCGGTATATATGACACTTCCAGGCAATCCATATATTTACTATGGCGAGGAACTCGGAATGTACGGCAGCAAGCCGGATGAGATGATAAGGACACCGTTCCTGTGGGGAGATGACAGTACATACAACACGTCATGGGAAAAGGACGATCAGAATGCCGAGACAAAGGGACTTGACCAACAGATGAAAGATCCGGATTCAATGTATTCATATTACAAGACACTGATAGCGCTTAGAAAAGACAATCCTGCCCTTATGAAAGGAAACTATAGAGCGGCAGCGCTCACAAGCGACAGTGTGACAGCGTACTTCCGTGAGGCGGATGGACAGAAACTGCTGGTAGTGCACAACTTTGCAGAGGGCGATCAGACGGTATCACTTGCTGAGTGCGGAGACATAACAGTTACAAATGTACTTTATTCAAGTTCTGGTGAGACAGGTGTGTCAGACCTTAGTTCAGTGAAATTAGCTGGAAATGAGAGTGTGGTACTGGAACTTGGTGAGTAGATAAAAAATCCCAATTTAAAGGAGGCTCTCCATGAAGAAAATACTAATAACGGGTGGTACAGTATTTGTAAGCCGGTATGCGGCGCAGTATTTTGTGGACAAAGGCTATGAGGTGTATGTGGTGAACAGAAATTCAAGACCGCAGGTTCCAGGTGTGAAACTTATAGAAACGGACAGGCATGACCTGGGAGACAAACTCAAAGACATCTATTTTGATGTTGTGGCGGACATAACCGCATATAATGCGGAAGATATCACAGACTTATGTGACAGCCTTGGTTCATTTGGTCAGTATATCATGATCAGCTCAAGTGCAGTGTATCCAGAGTATGGAGATCAGCCATTCCGTGAAGATTCAGAACGGGCACTCAACAGATACTGGGGGTCATATGGTACGGATAAGATTGCTGCGGAGGATGCATTACTTGACAGAGTGAGTGATGCTTACATACTCAGACCACCATATATTTATGGACCTATGAACAATGTATACAGGGAGGCTTTTGTATTTGACTGCGCCAGGGCGGACAGGCCATTTTATCTGCCCGGAGATGGTGGAATGAAGCTGCAGTTCTTCCATGTGAAGGATCTCTGTATCCTGATGGAGAGAGTAATCGAGGAAAAGCCGGAGACTCATATCATGAATGTGGGAAATGTGGAGCCGGTCACTATAAAAGACTGGGTGACGATGTGTTACGCCTGCTTTGATAAGATCCCTGCGTTTGTAAATGTCAGTGAGGATATAGAACAGAGAAATTATTTCAGTTTTTATAACTATGAATATTATCTCGATGTGCAGCAGCAGAACAAAATATACCCGGAGACAATATCATTGGAAGATGGATTGAAAGAATGCGCAGAGTGGTATGTGGAAAATGAATCAGAAGTTGGAAAAAAGTCATATATGGAATATATAGACTGTAATTTAAAATAATGTACGTTGGTGCAGCGATATTGTAAATGATATGTATTTAGGGAGATCTGGAGCTTCGGCTCCGGATCTTTTTTATAGATATACATTCAAATATCGTCGAGATATACGATGTGTATAAATTCATTAAGAAAGTGTAAATTCGTTATAAGTGGGTTTACATCTTCGCTAGCATTGATATAATGCAGATACATAGTGAGAGAGTTCTTGACAATGATGGAGTTTTACTCATTGTTCTCAAATAAGATTTTAGTTCTTTTTTAGTAGAAATAAGTGATCTGAAATTTCTATAGTTTAATTTCCATAATGATTTTTGGCAAATATAAAATAATAAAGGAGTTACTGAATGATAAAAAACAGGAATGTTAGTATAATAACGGACGAAAATAATAATCAAATAGTAATTATTAATGACAAAAAATTTAAAGGCTTATCAAAAGATGATTGGCAGCAGATAGAAAAATACTTAAAAGGCTATATATCGGATTGTTATGAAATTACAGAAACAAATGATGTTGTTTATATTGGAAAAGAATTTCCGTCTGAATATGCAGGTTCGAAAAGCAGAATTGCATTAAAAGGTGCAAGAAAAAAGGCAAAGGCATCAGCATCACAGGGAATTCCAGAGCTAATAAAAATAGCCAAAAATCCACGTTGGGAAGAGAATAAAGAGCAAAAGCATAATAAAGATGCTAAATATGGTTGGTATAGATATGATATAAGGTTTGGACTGCCTGTGTATGATGATAAAACGGGCAATTTAGATAGATATAATATATTCACAGCTATTCTTCTTATAAAACATTCAGAGGATGGTAATAAGTACCTGCATGATATTACCACAATAAAAAAAGAAACGAGCAGCCCGCTTGAGTCGTAAAACTGTACGGTGAAAACCCATTTCTTTTGATATATTCTATTTCAGTCTTTTTGTTTTGTCAAGAAAAAAACATCCTCCATCATATTCATAACGAGTATGATGGGGGATGTTTCATGTCTACACTATAATAAATTACTTATTGTTAGCGTTGTCCTTCTCCTCACGCTTCTGATCCATCATAGCACGAACCTTCATTGAAAGACCGAACAGGTTGATGAAACCTGAAGCATCCTTGTGATCGTAGAGGTCGCCAGTTGTGAATGAAGCAAGGCTCTCTGAGTACAGAGTATAATCTGATGTAGTACCAGCCTTGATGATGTTACCCTTGTAGAGCTTCATCTTTACATGACCAGTTACACGCTCCTCAGTCTTGGCAACAAATGCTGAAAGGCTCTCGCGGAGAGTGCAGAACCACTTTCCTTCATATACAAGTGCTGCGAACTTTGTTCCAACAAGCTTCTTGTACTCCATAGTATCACGGTCAAGTGTGAGCTCCTCAAGCTGCTTATGAGCCTCTGTGAGGATAGTTCCACCAGGTGTCTCGTATACACCACGTGACTTCATGCCGACAACACGGTTCTCAACGATATCGATGATACCGATACCGTGCTTTCCGCCGAGCTTGTTCAGCTCACGGATGATATCAGAAGTCTTCATCTTCTTGCCGTTGAGTGCTACAGGGTAGCCCTTCTCGAAGTCAAGGTCAATGTACTCAGGCTCATCAGGTGCCTTCTCAGGTGTAACTGAGAGAACCAGAAGGTCATCGTAGTTTGGCTCATTTGCAGGATTCTCAAGCTCAAGGCCCTCATGGCTGATGTGCCAGATGTTACGGTCACGGCTGTAAGAATGCTTTGCATCAAATGGAAGATCGATGCCGTGTGCCTTACAGAATGCGATCTCATCCTCACGTGACTGCATAGTCCACTCAGGCTGTCTCCATGTAGCGATAACCTTGATGTCCGGTGCAAGAGCTTTGATAGAAAGCTCAAAACGAAGCTGGTCGTTACCCTTACCTGTAGCTCCGTGGCAGATGGCAACAGCGCCTTCCTTACGTGCAACCTCAACAAGCTTCTTTGCAATGATAGGTCTTGCAAATGAAGTACCGAGAAGATACTTGTTCTCATATACAGCGTCAGCCTGAACTGTTGGCATGATGTACTCATCACAGAGCTCATCTACAACATCGATGATGTAAAGCTTCTCAGCTCCTGAATACTTTGCTCTCTCGTCAAGTCCCTCAAGCTCGCTCTCCTGACCTACATCTATACATGCACAGATAACATCGTATCCGTATGTCTCCTTTAACCATGGGATGATGGCAGTGGTATCAAGACCGCCTGAATAAGCCAGTACAACTTTTTCTTTAGCCATTTTAATAAATCCTCCTATAAATATAGTGTTTTGAAAAATTACTTTATAATATATTCCATTTTTCGCCTACATGAACTATACAACGCAAATGTATATTATGCAAGCAATTTTTCAAAATATCCATTTAATCAGCGTATAATATGCATGTGATTTATACATGGATACATAGCTAAATGGCGGCAAAAACGTTGATGAACCGTATATTTTTAACGATTATGCAAATATTCAAAAAAACCATTGCATAATATGCAATCAAAATGTATAATTATAAAAAGTTTTTTGTAGGAGGGATAACATATCGTCTGATTAGATGAATGTTGACTAGGCTGACTAAGTGGGTATACAATCAAACAGGATATGCCTTAAGACAAATCCGTGGGAATGGAAATATAAATTTTTACATATGTATGGAGGCAGTTATGATTAAGGTAGGAATTATCGGATCGACAGGATACGCAGGACAGGAGATAGTAAGAATCCTTCTTGGACATAAGGAAGCGGAGATCGTATGGTACGGTTCAAGAAGCTTTATCGATCAGAAATATTATCAGGTATACGGCAATATGTTCCAGATCGTGGACGCAAAGTGTATGGACGACAACATGGAGGAGCTTGCATCAAAAGTAGACGTCATATTTACAGCTACACCACAGGGACTGTGCGGA
Organism: Coprococcus sp. RTP21428st1_C9_RTP21428_210409; assembly: GCF_040227395.1. Taxonomy (NCBI): domain Bacteria; kingdom Bacillati; phylum Bacillota; class Clostridia; order Lachnospirales; family Lachnospiraceae; genus Coprococcus; species Coprococcus sp. RTP21428st1_C9_RTP21428_210409. The sequence continues at coordinate 7,015 of NZ_JBEHVV010000018.1, read as the reverse complement.
TCACTGGTGAATGAGGAGATTCTGTCAAAGGTGAAGATCATAGATCTCAGTGCAGATTTCAGAATAAAGGATGTTGCTACTTATGAGAAGTGGTACAAGATAGAGCATAAGAGCCCACAGTTTATTGACGAGGCTGTGTATGGTCTTTGTGAGATCAACAGGGAGGATATAAAGAAGTGCAGACTTCTTGCAAACCCTGGATGCTACACAACATGTTCGATCCTTTCACTCTACCCACTGGTTAAGGAAGGTCTGGTTGATGCCAACTCCATCATCGTTGATGCTAAGTCTGGAACATCAGGTGCAGGAAGAGGCGCGAAGATCGCAAATCTCTACTGTGAGGTCAACGAGAGCATCAAGGCTTATGGTGTTACAACACACAGACATACCCCTGAGATAGAGGAGCAGCTTGGATATGCGAATGGCAGTCCGATAGTCATTAATTTCACTCCACATCTTGTCCCTATGAACAGAGGAATACTTGTAACAGCATATGCCAACCTCAAGGAGAAGGTCGACTACGATACAGTGAGAGCTGCATACGATAAGTACTATGCAAATGAGAGATTTATCAGAGTCCTCGACAAGGATGTATGTCCTGAGACAAGATGGGTTGAGGGAAGTAACTATGTGGATGTCAACTTCAAGATAGATGAGAGAACAAACAGAGTCATCGCCATGGGTGCACTTGACAATCTCGTAAAGGGAGCAGCAGGTCAGGCTGTGCAGAACATGAACATCATGTTTGGATTTGACGAGGCTGAGGGCCTTCGCATGGCTCCTGTTTTTCCATAAACATCAGGTTTGAAGCATTTGCCTCGAAATAGACACTTGGAAATAAGGTGGTAGGATGAAGATAATTCCGGGAGGCGTGACAGCCCCTGCGGGCTTTAGGGCAGCGGGACTACATGTTGGAATAAGAAGAAATAAACTGAAAAAAGACATGGCACTTCTGGTGAGTGATGTTCCGGCTAATGTAGCGGGAGCATTTACACAGAACATGGTTCAGGCGGCACCGGTCATATACGACAGGCGGCTTTGCCAGAATGTGGGAATGTGTCAGGCGTTGGTGGTAAACAGCGGTGTGGCAAATACCTGTACTGGCGAACAGGGAATCCACGATGCTGAGGCCATGGCAGCCCATGTAGGTAAGAGCCTTGGCATAGATCCAAGTACGGTTGCGGTGGCTTCTACAGGAGTCATAGGAATGAGACTTCCGATGGATGTCATACAGAGCGGTATAGATATGCTGGTGCCGGAGCTTTCATATTCTATAGATGCCGGAGTGGATGCCGCGGAGGCGATCAAGACGACTGATATCTATAAGAAGGAGATAGCCGTAACTTTAGAGATCAAGGGGCAGCAGGTCACCATCGGAGGTATGTGTAAGGGATCAGGAATGATCAATCCTAACCTGGGAACCGTACTCAGCTTTATCACGACAGACCTGAATATCAGTTCAGAGTTGCTGGGCAAGGTGCTTAAGGCTGACGTGGTCGATACATACAATATGGTGTCAGTGGACGGAGATATGTCCACCAACGACACTGTCATGATATTTGCAAATGGCATGGCGGGCAACGAGGAGCTGCTGGAGACCGATGACGACTTTCCTGCATTTGTCGAGGCAATAAGATATATCAACCGCGCATTTGTCAGGGCGATAGCCTCGGACGGCGAGGGTGCTACCAAGATGTTTCAGGTGGATGTGTCGGGCATGCCGGATAAGGATACTGCAAGACATCTGGCAAAGGCGATAGTGGCCTCCAATCTTGTAAAGTGTGCCATGTACGGAGCTGATGCCAACTGGGGCAGAATAGTTTGCGCCATGGGACAGAGCGGCGTGAAGTTTGATCCGTACAGGGTGGATATAGAGATAGCCAGTGTGGCAGGACATCTTGAGATCGTAAAGCATGGAGTGACAACTGATTACGATGAGAAGGAAGCAAGCCACATACTCTCAGAGAAGCAGATAAAGCTCAAGGCGCATATGAATATGGGGGATGAGATGGCCACAGCGTGGGGGTGCGATCTCACATATGACTATATCAAGATAAATGCGGATTATAGAAAGTAAAATCCAGTGAGATAAGCCATATAAAAATGGAAGCAGGTTATAAGATAAAACATATTGCGTAAATTTAAAAATAGATTATAGTCAATAAATCAAATAAGACTAAATTGAGACGATGCGTTAATCGTTGACATTGATCAGGTTGGAAGATAAAGTTGAAGGCAAAAGACAGATAAACCTAAGGTAGATAAACCGAAGATATATAAATATAGAAGAAAGAAGGACAGAAAAATGGTTATAGGTGATTACACAGTAGATCAGGTAATTGAGAAGGCACAGACACTGATAGAGGCTATGCCATATATCAAGAAATTCCAGGGCAAGACAGTGGTTGTAAAGTACGGCGGAAGCGCTATGCTTGACGAGAATCTCAAGTACAACGTTATCAAGGACGTTGCCATGCTGAAGCTTGTCGGCATGAAGCCGGTCATCGTACACGGTGGCGGCAAGGAGATCAGCAAATGGGTAGAGAAGGTCGGCAAGGAGGCAGAATTTATCAACGGTCTCCGTGTTACAGATGCAGAGACGATGGAGATCGCAGAGATGGTTCTCGGCAAGGTCAACAAGAGTCTTGTAAGTCTCATGCAGAAGATCGGACTTAAGGCAGTCGGAATCAGCGGCAAGGACGGCGGAATGTTCACAGTCAAGAAGAAGTTCCCTGGTGGCAAGGATATAGGTTATGTGGGAGAGATAACAAATGTTGACACATCCATCCTTACATCACTTATCGAGGATGATTTCATCCCGGTTATCGCACCTATAGGAGTGGATGAGAACTACGAGGATTACAACATCAATGCGGACGATGCTGCTTGTGCAGTAGCAACAGCTCTTGAGGCTGAGAAGCTTGTATTCCTCACAGATATCGAGGGAGTATTTATTGATCCAACAGACAAGTCAACACTTATCTCAGAGATGGATATACACGAGGCAAAGGACATCATAGAGAAGGGCGTTGTCGGCGGTGGTATGCTTCCAAAGCTTAACAACTGTATCGCAGCCATGGAAAATGGAGTTTCAAGAGTGCATATACTTGATGGCCGTCTCCAGCACTGCCTGCTTCTTGAGTTCTTCACCCAGAAGGGTATCGGAACTGCTATCCTCAAGGAGCCTTTATTCTAGGATGCGGGGCAGAATATAACAAAGCTTCAAATAATAAAATAGTAAATTATAAAACAGTATATATGACCATGGTGGACAGCCATCTGTAAGGATGGAAGAGCACCGGGCGTATATGCTGTTTTTTTATGTCTGATCTGAATCGGGGAGTTTATAAAAATGTTACATTTTTATGTATTGTAAAAAGTATCAATGAATAAGGGATAAAAGGGCTCTTTTGTGAAAAAAGTAACAAAAATGAAATAAAATAGAAATATATTGTTGTAAATTCAGAGGTGTTTAGATACAATAAACCTGTGTAATTCTGTGCTGACACAGGAGGTGTCGCACGATGAAGAAAATAATTAAAAATTTAGCATATTTATGCGTGCTGACAATGACATTATTGTGTTCCGGCTGTGGAGAAGAACAGGTAACTATATCCGGTAATTCAGAAGAGAATGTTACGGAGAAAGCTTCGCAGCAAGGCGCGGAAGAAGACGGAGCAGACGAGAGTCTAACGATACATTCAGAAACTCCAGAATACATAACAGTTTTTGTATGCGGAGCAGTGAAGAATGAGGGCGTATATGAGCTCGAAGCCGGATCCAGGGCGAATGATGGCCTTGAGGCGGCGGGAGGATTCTCCGATGACGCAGATACCGTTGCGGTGAATCTTGCAGATGTGCTTGAGGATGGTCAGAAGCTGTACTTTCCTGTCGGAGGTGAACAGCTTCCGGATGAGAGCGAAGCCGGGACAGATGCGTCGGAACAGAGACTGGTCAACATCAACAGTGCAGATGCTGCGGAACTTATGACGTTACCGGGAATAGGCGAGACGAAGGCCTCGCAGATTGTTGAGTACAGACGGAAGAATGGAGCATTTGCCTGCAAAGATGACCTTAAGAATGTCAGCGGCATAGGAGACAGTATATATGAGAAACTGGAGACATATATATCGACAGAGTAAATGAGTCTCGGGGTAGAAAGGATGTTAAGATGAAGAAAGTTCTTGTTGTGGATGATGAGAAGTTGATCGTTAAGGGGCTGAAGTTCAGCCTGGAACAGGACGATATGGAAGTGGATACAGCCTACGATGGCGGTGAAGCTATAGAGAAGATAAAGGCAAATGGTTACGATATAGTTCTGCTGGATATAATGATACCTGTATACACAGGAATAGAGGTTTGCCAGATGGTCAGAGAGTTTTCCAATGTTCCTATTATCATGCTCACTGCAAAGGGTGAGGACATGGATAAGATCATGGGACTCGAGTATGGTGCAGATGACTATATAACAAAGCCATTTAATATTCTTGAGGTGAAGGCCAGGATCAAGGCTATACTTAGAAGAAGCAACCGCAAGCAGGCACCTGCAAAACCGTCAAATGTAATGGAGATCAATGGAATGAAGGTTGAGCTTGACAGCAGACGTGTATTTGTCGGTGGTAAGGAGCTTAATCTGACAGCCAAGGAGTTTGACCTTCTTGAGCTGCTCATGGCGCATCCAAACAAGGTATATTCAAGAAATGAACTCCTGAATACGATCTGGGGAGATTCCTACCCGGGAGATGCGAGAACAGTTGATGTGCATGTTAGAAGACTTCGTGAGAAGATAGAAGCTAATCCGGGTGAGCCGGTATACATTCATACAAAATGGGGAGTAGGATATTTCTTCAAGGGCTGATATGAAAAAAAAGAAACGTGCAACAGTTGAAACAGAAAAAATTGAAGAGAAGAATACCGCCCAGGAGAGATCCAGAGTCAGTATCAGAGTGGGGCAGAGAACGATCATATCGCTTATAGTGGCAGTGAGTGTGGCAGTGATCGCCTATGCAGCACTGTGGATACTGGCGGGCACTGTGAATTCGAAGAGTGAGAGAAATCTTGACAGACACGCACAGGAGTGTGCAGAATACATTGCCCATATAGTGAATGAACACAAGGCGGAGGATGATATAGGGAGAGCCGTGGACGAGATAAAGACCATGGCTTATTCTCTCTCTGCCCGTATAGTTATAGTGGATACTGATTACAAGGTCGTGGTGGACTCCTATGGAAAAGACACCGGAAGATATCTGGTGGATGAGAACGTGTTCAGCGTAATGAAGGGGCAGCAGAAGTATATATCAGAGACAGAGGAAAATGTGTACAGACGCATAGTTCCAGTGATCAACAGTGAGGGCTATACAGATGCGGTGGCACTGATATCTCTTGAGACCGATGCTCTCGAGAACCTGTCAATATATATGAAGAGAAATGCAACTTATCTGTTTGCGATATCGTTGATACTTGGATTGATAGCTGCTTATTTTGCGGCTAAGTTATCAGTCAGGGATGTGAACCATGTCAGAAACGAGATAGAGGGAATGAAAGGCGGCAGCCTTGAACCGATGAGCGTGGACGGTATGTTCAGGGAGACACAGGAGCTGACAAAGGATATAAACGATATATTCAACAAGGCACAGCTTCTTGAGGAGTCCCGTCAGGAATTCGTGTCAAATGTCTCACATGAGTTAAAGACACCGATAACATCCATGAAGGTTCTGTCAGAGTCGCTGCTCACCCAGAGTGATGTGCCAGCGGAGATGTACAGAGAATTCATGGAGGATATAGTTCAGGAGATAGACAGGGAGGCAGAGATCATAAGTGATCTGCTTACACTCGTTAAGACTGACAAAGGCCCTGACAGCCTGAATAAAGAGCCTGTGGATATGAATGAATTTATGGATCTCATACTCAAGAGACTTAAGCCTCTGGCGGAGAAGAGAAGTATACAGCTTTCATTTGAGAGCTTTGGAGACATAAAGGCAGAGATAGACAAGGTGAAGTTTACTCTTGCGATCTCGAATCTGATAGAGAATGGAATAAAGTATAACGTTGATGGCGGTTGGATAAAGGTTTCGCTCAATTCAGACCACAGGAACTTCTATATCAAGGTAGCAGACTCCGGTGTAGGAATACCGGAGGATTGCATAAATCATATTTTTGAGAGATTCTACAGAGTAGACAAGGCGAGAAGTCGAGACACTGGTGGAACCGGTCTGGGACTAGCCATCACGAAGAATATAATTATCATGCACAAAGGAACTATAAATGTGTATAGTGAACCGGGAAAAGGAACTACATTTACGGTAAAGGTTCCATTACAGGCTCACGAGTAAGGGATTAATATGACGACGAAAAAAAGAATTATGCTCACTGCCGTGGTCATGGCTGCAGTGGTGATTCTTGTGGCGTGTGGAAGCGACAGCAAGAATGGCAGAAAGAAAAATCCAGCAGACAATTCAGATGAAAATCTGACTCTGTACTACGCAAACTCAACGTGGACTGATCTGTTCCCGGAGGTTTTCACCCGAGACCAGCTCGTCACGACGGAGAATCTTATCGACACTGTGATGAACGCATTGATGGACAGTGGGGAAATGACGGATAAACAGGTTCCGGTTCCCCAGGGCGTTACGTACCAGAGATATACATATGACGGTCAGGCGACGATCAATCTTATGTTCAACGTTGACTGGGAGGCCACTGACACATATGAGATGGTGCTAAGCAAGGCGGCATTTGTGAGAACTCTGACACAGATCGAATCGGTGAAGAAGGTTGTGTATGAATACACTGACATTGCAAATGAGAACAGTATCGTGCGTGAGGAGCTCACAAATGATTCATTTTCAGATATGGACAACTTCATGAATCCACATGAAGAGTACAACATATATATGCCGGACAGCACAGGACAGAAGCTGGTTCAGAAGACCATAGATCTGGACAGATCAGCGCCTGAATCACTGGAGGAACAGATGGTTGCAGGACTGAGAATGAGTTACGATGGAACAGT